>JANMMR010000368.1:0-1805 GCA_031373455.1 Rhodoferax sp. | reverse complement strand
TGCAGCGCCAGCCAGGTCATGGACCAAAAAAGATCAGAGAGTGACTCGGGACGTGCGCGTGGTGGGGGTGGTGAATCAACACCTGGCTTGAAGCTGGAGTCTGGGGCAGCGGATGGTGCGATGGGCATCGGTGGATTATCGGGCGCGCCTGCTGTGACAAGATCGGTCAGACGCACTGTGCCGCGTTGTTTCAGAGTTTGAGTTCATACGTCTCGGCCGTGAGGTCTTGGCCAAATCCACGGTACGGCTCAGTCTTGAGCAGCCGAAAGCCGCGCCGCTGGTAGATGCTGCGCGCGGCCTCCAGGCAACTGTTGGTCCACAACACCATTTTCTTGTAGCCCTTGGCGCGGGCGAAGCGGATGCATTCGTCGGTCAAGCGTGCGCCAAGCCCCAGGCCACGGGCTTCGGGAGTGAGGATCAGCATGCGCAGCTGGGCGGTGGTTCGGGATTTGCGCACAACGAACACCGAGCCTGCGCGTTCGCCGTTCACTTCCGCGATCCAGCAGCGCTCCCACTCTGGCTGGTGTTTCTGCATGTAGCGCGCAACGATCCCGGCCACGAGCGCTTCGAATTCCGAGTTCCAGCCGTATTCGCGGGCATACAGCTCGCCATGCTGCTGGATCACCCAGCCCATGTCGCCGGGTCGGGGTTCCCGCAGGAGAATGGTGGGTGTTGGTCGGGTGCCTGTCATACAGGGTGTGTGTCGGGTGTTGCTTGCGGAATTTCACAAGAATTATTGACTATATGATTCCGGCATGCCCGTTTCGAACTCTTTGGCTAAAAAAACCGTCCCGTTGCCATTGACCGCCGTGCCAACACCACCGTTGGTGCCGCAGTCTGAAGCGTCCAAACGTGAATTGCGCCGGGCGCTGGGGCAGTTTGGCACCGGCGTCACGGTGATCGCCACGCGAGCGGCAGACGGCCGCCTGGTCGGCGTCACGGCCAATTCATTCGGCGCCCTTTCGTTGGAGCCGCCACTCGTGGTGTGGGCGTTGCGTGTCAACTCGGCAAGCCTTGCGGCATTTGAATCGGCCGGGCGATTTGTCGTGAGTGTGCTGGCCGAAGCCCAGGTTGAACTCTCACGCACCTTTGCCTCGCATTCCGACAACAAATTTGAAGGTGTGGCCTGCGCCTTGAATCCACATGGCATGCCGCTGTTGCACGGCGCTTGCGCCTGGTTTGAATGCAAGACCGTGTCGCGCCAGATCGCCGGCGACCATTGCCTTTTTATTGCTGAGGTTGAAGCCTTTTCCAGCAGCGAGGTGAACCCATTGCTGTTTCACGCCGGCCATTACGTCACGCTGGGCTCCCGGCTCTGAGCCACCGTTCGGAAAAGAATCGACATGTTGCAAGAAAGACTGGAAGCCAAATGGATTGACGCCTTCACGCAGGCGTTTGCGCTGTGTGGCGTCAAGGCGGGGGATATGGCAGCAATCCTCTCTGAAACCCAGTCGCGCGCGGTCAATGTGCAACTGGCTGAGCTGGCCTTGTTGCGCCTGGGCGCCAAGGTTTTCCATTTGGTGCTGGTGTCGCCCAAATCCCTTGCGCCGGTTCCGGTGCGCTCCACTGGCGCGTCGGATGCCATTCAGGCACTTGCGCCGGTTGTTGGCGCGTTGGCGGGTACGGCATTTGTGGCAGACGTCACCGTTGAAGGTTTG
Organism: Rhodoferax sp.; assembly: GCA_031373455.1. Classification (GTDB taxonomy): domain Bacteria; phylum Pseudomonadota; class Gammaproteobacteria; order Burkholderiales; family Burkholderiaceae_C; genus JANYCG01. The sequence goes on along the minus strand of JANMMR010000368.1, from coordinate 147 downwards.
CTGCATGCGCCCGAATTACCCCAAATTCTGGCCGGCGGCACGCGCGTGCTGATGGTATCGAACGAACACCCGGAAGTGCTCGAGCGGTGCCTGCCCGAGGCTGCGCTCGAACCCAAAGTCAAAGCCGGCATGAAGCGTTTGCGCGCC
>JANMMR010000335.1:0-1683 GCA_031373455.1 Rhodoferax sp. | reverse complement strand
GCGTTTTGACGCCGCTGCCGCCCGCCTCGCCTGGGAGCGCACGATGGGGTTTTTCAAGCAAACGCTATCATAAATATAGCAATAAAACGCCATTTCACGTGACTTGGGTGCCGAAAAGTTCATAAAAATATGGGTTTTCGGCTAAAAATCGGTATTTGTTAACACCCATGTTAACAAATTAGCCTGTTGGGCGTTCTCTGCCCAGTCCGTGTCTAAGGAATCTCTGCAAAACCTGGCCAACCGCTGAGTTCTGAGAAACGTTGTATTTCGATGAAACAAATCAGTCTTGCCAACGCTGGATTCGGACTTGTCACCAAGCGCACGCGCAAACGCGTGTTCCTCGATGAGATGAACCTCGTCGTGCCATGGACGGAATTGGTGGGGTTGATTCAACCGTTTGCGTCCAGTGGAACAACAGCCAAAGGTGGACGGCCGTCGTTCCCTGTTGAGACCATGCTGCGTATCCACTTCTTGCAGCAGTGGTTTGGCCTGTCTGATCCAGCGATGGAAGAAGCCCTGCATGACATCTCGCTCTACTGCGAATTTGCACGCCTTGATCCAGGTGCCATGCGTCTGCCCGATGAGAGCACCATCCTGCGGTTTCGTCATCTGCTTGAAGAGCACAACCTGAGCATCCAACTGCTGGCCACTATCAACGCCACCTTGGCCACCAAAGGCCTGATGCTCAAAACCGGCACCGTGGTCGATGCCACCTTGATTGCGGCACCCAGCTCCACCAAGAACAGCACCGGCGAGCGTGACCCTGAGATGCATCAGACCAAGAAAGGCAACCAGTGGCACTTCGGCATGAAGGCCCACATTGGAGTGGATGCCGAATCCGGTCTGGTACATACCGTCATCGGCACCGCGGCCAACGTCAATGATGTGACGCAAGGGCATGGACTGTTGCACGGTGAGGAATCTGTAGTGTTTGCCGATGCAGGTTATCAAGGTGCGGCCAAACGGGAAGACGCAACGGGCGTGCAGTGGCACGTAGCCATGCGCCCTGGCAAGCGCCGCGCCCTTGACAAGAGCTCTCCATGGGGCAGCTTGCTGGACAAGGCCGAGCAGTTGAAGGCCAGTGTTCGTGCCAAGGTGGAGCACCCGTTCAGGGTCATCAAGTGCCAGTTCGGTTTCACCAAGGTGCGTTACAAAGGCCTTGCCAAGAACAAGGCGCAACTGACGACACTGTTTGCCTTGAGCAATTTGTGGATGGCCCGCCGACATCTCATGGGAGCGCAGGGATGAGTGTGCCCGCAGACCGGGTAAGCGCCCACCGCACGCCCGAAAGGGCGGCAAACCGGACCCAAAACGTCCTGAAATTCGGTGAAATTGCACCTGATGTTTCATTGAGTGAGTTTCTAACCTTCAACTCGCGCCACAGCGCGGGTTGTGCAGACCTTCCCTAACGGGTGTCGCCGTTGGTAGCGATATTTAACACGCGAATTAAAGCGCCATTGAAGCGCCATTGAAGCCATCACCCGCCCGAATCCACCGAATACGCCGCATGCTGGTCCTGCGCCAGTGCCACGGCGATCTGGGGCAGGGCGGCCAGCAGCGCGGCCTTCAGGGTGAAGGGCGGGTTGATCACAAACAGGCCGCTGGCCGGCAGGCCGGGGCGCTCCACCTCGCCGGCGGCATCGGTGACCAGCTTGCTGTTTTTCACCGTCAGCGCGGCGTTCA
>JANMMR010000287.1:0-3129 GCA_031373455.1 Rhodoferax sp. | reverse complement strand
AGCTGTGTCTTTGCAGCGGCACCAGGCGCTGGTTTTCACGGCGCTCGGTTTGAGCTTCTCCCGCTTGAACCAGGCGCCGACGTTTTTGGCTTGAAGGCGCCCCTCAGGGCTCAGGTTGCGCTGCGTGCTGCACTGCTCAAGCTTGAACTCGGGCGGGTCACCCACGCCCGGGGTGGTGGTGGCGTGGCGCAGCAAGATGGCAACGCCGCCTTGGCGCAGAGCGCGGACGAAGTCGTCTGCCGCTGCTTCACTGCCCCACGCCGGCAACCCCGCCACGGCCACTGCAAGCAGGGCAGCGCGGCGTGTCGGAGTTGGCGGTTTCATGGCGGCGTGCCAGCGCGGTTCGGCTCAGGCCGGGAAGCTTTCGGTATCGACTTCGCTCGTCGCCTGCGCGTTGTAACGCGCGCCGGCCACGGTTTTCTGGTTGATCAGCGCCTCGGCCCGGCGCACCACTTCCGCACTGAGCTTGACATCGACCGCCGCCAGGCCTTCTTTCAAATGCTCGACGCTGCGTGTTCCGGGAATGGGGATGATGTGCTCTGATTTTTGCAGCAACCACGCCAGCGCCAATTGCGCCGGCGTGCAGTCAGCCTCGTTCGCCAGCGCCTTGAATCCGGCCAGAAGCTTCAAGTTGGCGGCGTAGTTGTCGCCCATGAAACGCGGCATGGTTTTGCGGATGTCGTTGGCGGCAATATCAGCCTCGACGGGCGGCGCGTCCGTGAGGAAACCGCGCGCCACCGGGCTGAAGGCGACGAAGGCGGCGCCGATCTCTTTGCAAAGGGCGAGCACCGCGATTTCGGGGTTGCGCGTCCACAAGGAGTATTCGGTTTGCACCGCAGCGATGGGGTGCACGGCGTGCGCCTTTTTGATCGTGGTGGCAGACACTTCCGAGAGGCCGATGGCGCGCACGTGACCGCGCGCGACCAGATCGGCCATCGCGCCCACGCTGTCTTCAATGGGTACTTTTTTGTCCCAGCGGTGCAGGTAATACAGGTCGATCACGTCGGTCTGCAAACGGCGCAGGCTGTCTTCGCAGTTTTTGCGCACGGTCTCCGGGCGGCCATCGATCACGCGCACCAGCTTGCCATCTCCCGCCACGTCCACACCGGCCATGCCACCTTTGCTGGCCAAGGTGAACTGGCTGCGTTTACCTTTAAGCACGCGGCCAACCAGGGTTTCGTTGGCGCCCAGGCCGTACAACGCAGCCGTGTCAAACAGCGTGACGCCTGCATCCAGCGCCGCGAGCAAAACACGTTCGCCCTGCTCAGCAGAGGGAGGCGCGCCATAGGCATGGCTCAGGTTCATGCACCCGAGGCCAATGGCGCTGATGGAAAACTGTCCAATTTTTCTTGACATAAATATTTAACTAACCTACTACGTATTTAAGTCACATAAAATTTGCATTTACTGCTATATTTTTTAAGTATAAATTGATATTAAATTAATCAATATTTATTTGATTTTCCAATTTATCAAGAATTTTATAACAATTGAACACCTGCGCCACCGAGCTGTTCGGCTCACGCCCTTCACGGATCGCCGCGAAAAACTCGCGGTCTTGCAGCTCGATGCCGTTCATGCTCACGGCGACTTTGCTCACGTCGATTTTTTCTTCCTTACCCGTGAACAAATCATCGTAACGCGCGATGTAGGTGGCGGTGTCGCCGATGTAGCGAAAGAAGGTGCCCAGCGGGCCATCGTTGTTGAAGCTCAATGACAAGGTGCAGATCGCGCCATTGGCCGCTTGCAGCTGGATGCTCATGTCCATCGCAATGCCTAAGCCCGGGTGAATCGGCCCTTGCACGGCGTTGGCCTTGACGATCGGGCTGCCGGCCTGGTAAGCGAACAAATCCACGGTGTGCGCAGCGTGGTGCCACAACAAATGGTCCGTCCAGCTGCGCGCCTGGCCCAGTGCGTTCATGTTGGTGCGGCGGAAAAAGTAGGTCTGCACATCCATCTGCTGGATGTTGAATTTGCCCGCCTTGATCTGCTGGTTGACGTACTGGTGGCTCGGGTTGAAACGCCGCGTGTGGCCGCACATGGCCACCAGCTTGCCCGCCTTGGCGAGCGACACCACGTCTTGCGCGCCCTTGAGCGAATCGGCCAATGGAATCTCGACCTGCACGTGTTTGCCGGCCTTCAGGCAGGCGATGGTCTGCTCGGCGTGCATCTGGGTGGGCGTGCACAGAATGACCGCATCCACTTCCTTGAGCGCGAGGCTTTCGGCAAGGTCAGTCCCCACATGGGCGATGCCGTATTTGGCAGCGACTTCCTTGGTCTTTTCAAGATCGCGCCCGATGACGGAGACAACCTCCACACCGTCGATGTTCTTGATGCCGTCGATGTGTTTGACACCGAAGGCGCCTGCGCCCGCCAGGGCGACTTTGATGGTTTTGTTCATGGTTTTTTCCAGATCACTGGTTTTCAAGAACCAGGTGCCCGACCGAGGTGTTGCTCGCCGGCACGTGGTGGAAGCGGTGATGTACCTTCGGCTTTGCGCCCCCATTCAAATCGGCCATGGCGCCGCGCGCGATCAGCCACATCACCAGCTCGATGCCTTCACTGCCGGCCTCGCGCACGTAGTCGATGTGCGGCATTTTGGCCAGGCCCTCGGGGTCGTCGATCATGCGGTCAACAAATTTTTTGTCCCAGTCGAGGTTGATCAAGCCGGCGCGCGGGCCTTGAAGCTGGTGGCTCATGCCGCCCGTGCCCCAGATCTGCACGTTCAAGTCTTTGTCGTAAGTTTCAATCGCCTTGCGGATCGCCTTGCCCAGGTTCAGGCAGCGCTGGCCGCTGGGCACCGGGTATTGGACGACGTTCACGGCGAACGGAATCACCGGGCAGGGCCATTTGAAGTTGTCTTTGGGTGGCTGGCCGCACAGCAGGTTCAGGGGCACGGTGAGGCCGTGGTCCACGTCCATCTTGTTGACGATGGTCAGGTCAAAATCCTGCTGGATCACCGACTGCGCGATGTGCGAGGCCAGCGCCGCATGGCCCTGCACCACCGGCACAGGGCGTGGCCCCCAGCCTTCGTCCGCCGGCTGGTAGGACGCCGCCGTGCCGATCGCGAAGGTCGGGATCATGTCCAGGCTGAACGCGGTGGCGTGGTCGTTGAAGACCAGGAAGATC
>JANMMR010000644.1:0-1885 GCA_031373455.1 Rhodoferax sp. | reverse complement strand
CCGGGTGCGGCTGCAATTTGCTGTAGCGCCAGCATGCCGCGTGCGGTCTCGATCAGTGGCAGCGCTGTCGCATTGGTGGGCAAACCCTGCAAAGCACTGGCGACCTGGCTTGCCGACTCGCATTTGGGCAACATCACGCAGCTTGCCCGCACTGCCTGGATGAGCGCGAGGTCTTCCCCATGCCAGGGCGTGGCGTCGTCGTTGATGCGGATCAAGGTCTGATCGCGCCTGGTGGCAGAACTACCCATCCATTCGGCGATGGCCTGACGGGCCAGGGCCTTGTCGGCTGGCGCAACCGCATCTTCCAGGTCAATGATGATGCAGTTTGCGCCCGAGGCCTGTGCCTTGGCAAAGCGCTCGGGCCGGTTGCCCGGCACAAACAGGTAAGTCAGCGGCAGGGCCGGGCTCATGCTCACACAACGCCTTCGGCGCGCAATGCGGCGATGCGCGCGGCAGTGTAGCCCTGCTGGCCCAGGATGGCGTCGGTGTGCTGGCCCAGCGCGGGCACGGCGTCCATGCGCGGTGCGCCACGGTCCCAGGAACCGGGTGGCAGCAGCGCCGGGATGGGGCCGGCCGGCGTGCCAATCTCGCGCCAGCGGTCGCGCGCCTTGAGTTGCGGGTGTGCCCAGACTTCTTCCATGGTGTTGACCTGGGCGTTGGCAATACCGGATTTTTCCAGGCGATCAGCCACCTCAACTGCGGTGAGGCTGGAGAAGGCTTCAACAATCAGGGCCGACAGCACCGCGCGCTGGGCGCTGCGCTTGGCATTGGTGGAAAATTTTTCTTCAATGGCCAGCGCAGGCTGCAACAGGACTTTGTCGCAAAAAATCTTCCATTCGCGCTCGTTCTGCAGACCCAGCATCACGGTCTTTCCGTCACCTGCCGGGAAGGGGCCATACGGGTAGATCGTGGCATGGCTGGCCCCGGTGCGTGGCGGTGGCGTTGCGCCTTCAAACGCGTAGTACAGCGGGTAGTTCATCCACTCGGTCAACGATTCCAGCATCGACACATCGATGCGCTGGCCTTCGCCGGTTTGCTGCAGATGCATCAGCGCCGCCAGAATGTTGGTGTAAGCGTACATGCCCGCAGCAATGTCGGCTATCGACGGCCCGGCTTTCGAAGGGGTATCGGGCGTGCCGGTGACGGACAGCAGGCCTGATTCGCTCTGAATTAGCAGGTCATACGCCTTTTTGTCGCGGTAGGGGCCGTCGCTGCCATAACCCGAGATGTCGCAGACGATGACGCCGGGCTTGATTTTGCACAGCGCCTCGTAGGACAGTCCGAGCCGCGCCGCCGCGCCGGGTGCCAGGTTTTGCACCACGACATCAGCCTCTTCGACAATCAGGCGCATCAGGATTTTTTGCGCTTCTTCGTGTTTCACGTCCAGCGTCAGGCTTTCCTTGGAGCGGTTGGTCCAGACGAAATGTGAGGCCAGGCCCCGCACGCGCTCGTCGTAGCCGCGTGCGAAGTCGCCGACGCCGGGGCGCTCGACCTTGATGATGCGGGCACCCAGGTCGGCCAGTTGCCGTGTGGCGAAGGGCGCGGCGATCGCGTGCTCCAGCGTGACGACGGTAATGCCATTGAGGGGTTGCATGGTGTTGTTCCTTCAGGCCAAAGTGGCGGTGGCGTCCATCGTGAGCCAGCCTTCGTGGTCGCGGCCCCAGAGGCGCACTGTCTTGCCATCTGCCGCAGGCTGGCCATGGACGGAGAAGGGGTTGAGGTCAAAGGTCGGGCGCACGGCCTTGAACTCGAAGCGCAGCACCCGTGCATGAGGCCGGTTGCGGCGCAGCAGGTCCATCAGCAGTGTGGCGATCAGCGGGCCGTGCACGATCAGGCCCGGGTAGCCTTCGACTTCGGTCACGTATTTGCGGTCGTAGTGGATGCG
>JANMMR010000237.1:0-13062 GCA_031373455.1 Rhodoferax sp. | reverse complement strand
AATAGTCATAAATCTCGCCATTGACAATGATGGCCACATGTGGCGATCCAGCTTTCCCGGCACTCGCCTCATCAAGCCTTGCCTTGTAGGGCTTAACCTCATCGGGCAGGAACATCGACGATGGCACGGGTGACCCGATTGCTTTTGTCACGTACGAGAATCGAATCGCCTTAAAAGCCGCAGTCTTCTCAAGCTTGGGCAATTCGAACCCTCGCCAAGCCACACACGGCGGGCAATCGTTGCCTCCCATGACGACCATGTGAATGCTCGGCGACGTGGATTGCGCAGCGACAGTGTTTGCGGGAACCGGCGTACCTGGGTTAGTGGCGACGCTCTCAAGCCGTTCCAGCTTGACCGCCTTCACCACGCCATTCTTGGAAGTAAATGTTCCACTAAAAGAGCCAGTCATGAGCTGTTTGGCAACAATCTTGCTGTCAGCTGGTGTCACTAGCTCCAACCGACGCTCTGCGCCCAATTGCGTCATCTCGCCCCGAACTTGAGTGAGCTTGCCATCAAGCCATCCATAAGTCGCATCGAGCAAGAATGCCCCATTCGCTGCCGCCGCAACATTGCGAATTATTAGACTGCGCTGACGAGGCTCACCGGCAACCGTAACGACCCATGAGGAAATCAGATCGCTCTGCGGCGGATTGACCGCAGGCTGGCCGGATTGCGCTGACGCAACATCGACCCGTGCAGCGGCAAGAAAAACCAGCAAAAACCTGAATGCCCAGACAACATGTCGCATGATGAGGCTTCCAATCTGAAATGCACTTCAACACCCAGCAAAATTCACGAAATCAGTATATTGGCTAATGTCCGTGTCGGCAATCCGCAAATTTGAAATGAGAGTGGCAATGGAGCTGCGCGGTTTATTGGAAGTAGCCTCTCCTTGAGCCGCTGACAGAAGCTCGATCACGCAGCGCTGGGTTAGAGTTTCCAGTCGTATTCGATGGTGATGGGCGCGTGGTCTGAAAATTTCTGCGTTTTGTAGATCGCCTCGCGCCGCGCAAACTGCGCCACATTGGGTGTGGCCAAGTGGTAGTCCAGACGCCACCCTACATTGTTGGCATACGCCTGGCCGCGAGCGCTCCACCAGGTGTAGGCGGTGTCTGTCGCCGTGGGTTGCAGGGTGCGGTAAACGTCCACCAGGCCGGCTTCGTCCAGCAGCTGGGTCATCCAGGCGCGTTCTTCGGGCAGGAAGCCGGAGTTTTTCTGGTTGCTTTTCCAGTTCTTCAAATCGATCTCCTTGTGCGCGATGTTCACGTCGCCACACAAGACAAAGTCGCGCTGGCCTTTGAGCGCCACCAGATGCGGGTAAAACTCGGCGAGAAAACGGAATTTCGCCTCCTGCCGCTCTTCGCTCGAGGAACCACTGGGAAAATAAGCGCTGATGATCGAGAGTTTGGTGCGTGGCGTATCGAAGCGCAACTCGACGTAACGCCCTTCGGCATCGAATTCCGAAGAGCCGTAGCCGATCACCACGTCGCTCGGTTCATGGCGCGTGTAAACCCCCGCACCCGAGTAACCCTTCTTTTCGGCGAACTGAAAATACCCTTGCATGCCGGCCAGCGTTTCGAAGCGGCCCTGCACGTCGCCCAACTGGGCCTTGATCTCCTGCACGCAAATACAATCCGCCTGGTGCTGGTCCACCCACGTCTCCAGGCCCTTGTTGGCCGCAGAGCGGATGCCGTTGAGGTTGAGGCTGGTCAGTTTGAACATGAAAACTCTCCAATCAATGGAACGGGACGGTGATGAGCGGCAACAAAGAGGTGCATGCGGCGGCTGGAACTGGTTTGGAACAAGCGACTTTAGCGCAGTCGTTCGTGCAATTTTCCATCGACAGTGGCGTCTTGCGTTTTGGCGAATTCAAAACCAAGGCCGGGCGCATGAGCCCGTATTTTTTCAATGCCGGCCTGTTTGACGACGGCGCCAAACTCGGACGGCTGGCCGTGTTTTACGCCGACCGCATTGTGGCCAGCGGCATCACCTTTGACATGGTGTTTGGCCCCGCGTACAAGGGCATTCCCCTGGGCGCTGCACTGGCCGTGGAATTGGCGCGGCGCGGCCGCAACGTGCCGTTTGCCTACAACCGCAAGGAAGCCAAGGACCATGGCGAAGGCGGCAGCTTGGTAGGTGCGCCGCTCAAAGGGCGGGTGCTGATCGTGGACGACGTGATGTCGGCCGGCACGGCAACCAAGGAGTCCATCGCCATCATCCGGGCTGCCGGGGCCACGCCACACGCGGTGGCGATCGCGCTGGACCGGCAGGAAAAAGCCGTTGAAAATGGGGTGGATGTCAACTACAGCGCGGTGCAATACGTTCAAAGCCAATTGGGGCTGGCGGTTTGCGCCATTGCGACGCTGGGCGATCTGATGCAGTATCTTGAGCAACAAACGGGCGAAGGTCTGGCGGCAGACCGCAGCCGCGTGCAGACCTACCGCCAACGTTATGGAGTCGCCGACACGGCATGACCAATCGCATGAAGAAAATCAGCCGGGCAGGCATCGCCGCCTCAGCGTGCGCCTTGGTGTGCGCGCTGGTGTTGGGCGCGGCCGGGTTTGCGCGGGCGCAGGGCACGCAAGGTGGCATCTATTCGTGTGTGGACGCCAAAGGCCGCAAGCTCACCTCCGACCGGCCCATCCCCGATTGCATCGACCGTGAGCAAAAAGTGCTCAACCCGAGCGGCACTGTCAAAAGCCGCGTCGGGCCCACGCTCACTGCGCAGGAGCGCGCCGAGGTGGAGGCCAAAGAGAAACGGGCCGCTGCAGAGCGCGCGCTCAAGGAAGAAGAAAAACGCCGCGACCGTGCCCTGCTGGTGCGCTACCCGGATCGCGCCGTGCATGACGCCGAACGTGCCGAGGCGCTCAGTCAGATTGGTGTCGTCAAGGCGGCCGCGGCCAACCGCGTGCAGGAGCTGCAAAAACAAAAAGTCACCATTGACGCCGAAATGGAGTTCTACAAGAAGGACCCCACCAAGGCCCCGGCTGCGGTGAAACGGCAGGTGGAGGAAAACGCGAAAAGCATCTCCGTGCAAAACCGCTTCATCGCCGACCAGGAAGGCGAGAGTGCCCGGGTAAACGCGCGGTTTGACGAAGAGCTGGTGCGGCTCAAGGAGCTGTGGAAATTGCGCACGCCGGCGCCCGTAGCCGCTGCACCGGCCAAGGCGCCTGTCGCCAAAAACTGACCCCCGCCAAACTTGGCGCGTTCGTTGAAGCGCGCCGTTTGGCCATACAGCCGGCGAATTAGCCCAGTTTTTGCCGCAACAAGTCGTTGACCTGCTGCGGATTCGCCTTGCCCTGGCTGCCCTTCATGATCTGACCGACCAGCGCGTTGAGCGCCTTGCTGTTGCCGGACTTGTATTCGGCGACGTTTTTGGGGTTGGCGGCGAGGACTTCGTCGACGATTTTTTCCAGGGCGCCGGTATCGTTAACTTGCTTGAGATCTAAACGCGTTATCAGTTCATCGACGTCGTGCCCTTCTTGAGCCCACAAAGCTTCAAACAAGCGTTTGGCACCAATATTGTTGATGGTTCCATCCACCACGCGATTGATCAATTGCGCCAGATGCGACGAACGTACATGTGAGTGTTGAATTAGGGTTTCAGTTGCGTTGAGTTTGCGAGCTAGTTCTCCCGTGATCCAATTGCAAACCAATTTCGGTGGAGCTCCGTAGCTCTCAACTGCTCCGATGAAGTAGGACACGGTGCCGAGACTTTGCGTCATCAAGTGAGCGTCGTATTCCGACAGGTGGTGTTTCGCAATAAATTCCAACTTACGCTCGTTTGGCATCGGTGGAGAGTCTTTTCTAACTGACTCCACCCACTCCGGCGCAATTACGAGCGGCGGTAAATCCGGATCGGGAAAATACCTGTAATCCGCCGCATCTTCCTTGGTCCGCATCGCGCGCGTCTCACCCGTGTCCGGGTTGAACAACACCGTGGCCTGCTGGATCGCACGCCCATCTTCAATTTCGCCAATCTGCCAGCGCACCTCGTAATCAATCGCCTGCTGCATGAACTTGAAGCTATTCAGGTTTTTGATCTCGCGGCGTGTCCCCAGCGGCTCGCCGGGCTTGCGCACGCTCACGTTGGCGTCGCAGCGGAAGCTGCCTTCCTGCATGTTGCCGTCGCAGATGCCGATCCAGGTGACGATTTTGTGCAGCTCTTTGGCGTAGGCCACGGCCTCGTTGCTGCTGCGCATGTCGGGCTCGGTGACTATTTCCAGCAGCGGCGTGCCGGCGCGGTTCAAGTCAATGCCGCTCATGCCACCGCCGCCCAATGTCGCGTCTTCGTGCAAGGACTTGCCGGCATCTTCTTCCAGGTGCGCGCGCACCAGACGCACTGATCTTTTTTCGCCATCCAAAAAGAACTCAACGTGTCCGCCTTGCACCACCGGAATCTCAAACTGGCTGATCTGGTAACCCTTGGGCAGGTCTGGGTAAAAGTAGTTCTTGCGGGCGAAGATGCTGCGCGGCGCGATGTGGGCGCCAATGGCCAAGCCGAACTGGATGGCGCGCTCAACCGCCCCCTTGTTCATCACCGGCAAAGTGCCCGGCAACGCCAGGTCAACCGCGCAGGCTTGCGTGTTGGGTTCAGCGCCAAAAGCCGTGGAAGCGCGGCTGAAAATCTTGCTTTGTGTCGAGAGCTGGGTGTGGGTTTCGAAGCCGATCACGACCTCGTAACCTTGAACGAGCAGGCTCATGACAAGCCCTCCGGTTTGCGCAAGTGCCAATCGGTCGCTTGTTGGAAGCGGTGCGCGAGGTTGAGCAGCTTGGCTTCCTGCAGGTAGTTGCCCATCAGTTGCAAACCGACCGGCATGCCGCCTTCGCCAAACCCGGCGGGCAGGCTCATGCCGGGCAGCCCGGCGAGTGAACCGGGCAGGGTGAAGATGTCGGCCAAATAATTCGCCACCGGGTCGTCGGATTTTTCGCCAATCTTCCAGGCGACGGTGGGCGCTACCGGCCCGGCAATCACATCACATTGCTTGAACGCGTTTTGAAAATCGTCGGCGATCATGCGGCGGATTTTTTGTGCCTGCAGGTAATAAGCGTCGTAATAACCGTGGCTCAAGACATAGGCGCCAATCATGATGCGGCGTTTGACTTCGTCGCCAAATCCTTCGGCCCGCGTCTTCTTGTACATGTCGGCCAGGTCGGTAAATTTTTCGGCGCGGTGGCCGAATTTCACGCCGTCAAAACGGCTCAGGTTGCTCGAGGCTTCAGCCGGCGCAATGATGTAATACACCGGGATCGACAGCTCGGTGCGGGGCAGTGAAACCGGCACCAGTTTTGCGCCGAGTTTTTCATATTCCTTCAGCGCCGCATCCACCGCGCCGCGCACATCGGCCGCCAGCCCTTCACCGAAAAACTCCTTCGGAATACCGATGCGCAAACCTTCCACTGAGTCGTTCAATCCGCGTGAAAAATCTTCTGCAGGAACGTCCAATGAGGTCGAATCCCGGTCCAGATCAGGCCCGCACATGGCGCTCAGCAACAACGCGCAGTCTTCGGCAGTGCGCGCCATCGGACCGGCCTGGTCCAGACTGGAGGCGAAGGCGATCATGCCGTACCGCGAGGCGCGGCCATAGGTGGGCTTGATGCCGGTGATGCCGCAAAAAGATGCCGGTTGGCGGATGGAGCCGCCGGTGTCGGTGCCGGTGGCTGCGGGCACCAGGCGTGCCGCCACAGCGGCTGCGCTGCCACCGGACGAGCCGCCTGGGATCCGGCTGTGATCCCACGGGTTTTTGACGGGCGAAGGTGCGTCAAAACCCACGGGTGCCACAGCCGAATTTTCGTTGCTGGAGCCCATGGCAAATTCGTCGCAATTGAGTTTTCCGAGCGTCACGGCACCCTGAGTCTCGAGTTTGGCCACAATCGTGCTATCAAAAGAAGAGCTATAACCTTTCAACATGCGCGAGCCAGCGGTTGAGGCAAAGTCTTTGGTGACAAAAATGTCCTTGTGGCCGATGACTACACCTTCGAGTGGTCCGGCATTGCCGGTGGCGAGGCGTTGGTCGGCCCGGGCGGCTTGGCGCAGCGTGACTTCGTCATCCATCGCCACAAACGCACCCAGTGGCTGGTGGCTCTTGGCGCGCTCCAGAAAGTGCTTGGCCACATCGGTGGCCGAGACGTTGCGCGCGGCCAGTTGGGCGGCCAATTGGGCCACCGTCAAATCGTGCAAGGGGCTCATTCGATCACCCGGGGCACGAGAAACAGGCCTTGCTCGACGGCCGGCGCGCTGCGCTGGTTGGCTTCACGCTGGTTAGGTTCGCTGACGATGTCGTCGCGCAGGCGCAAGGTGATGTCTTGCATCACGGCGACCGGGTGGGCCAGCGGCTCGACGCCCGTGGTGTCGACGGCGCGCATTTGTTCCACGATGTCAAAGAACCCGTTGATCTGGCTCAACATGCGTGCGCTTTCGGCAGCACCGAGCTCAAGCCGGGCCAAATTGGCGATTCGCGAAATATCGGAGGATGTCAGGGACATGGCTGCAATTGGACGAAAAAAGGACTGAAACGGGATGTAATGGCTGGCAATTCACGACAAAACCGGGCCGGTCGCCGGGTGTTCTGCGCGGGTGATAGGGTATTATCCCGCCTTTGGTGCAGAGCCTTCCGATGCTCGGGGTCGGGCAGGTTTCGACACCCGAAAAACCATGTTGGATTTGACATATTTGGCGATGCGGGCCGAAGCGCTCTGCATGCCCGAGAGGATTTTTGATGTTTAGCGCGTTCCGCCGGTACTTTTCCACCGACCTGGCGATTGATCTTGGCACCGCCAACACCCTGATTTTTGTACGCGACAAGGGCATCGTGCTCGACGAACCTTCCGTCGTCGCCATCCGCCATGAAGGCGGCCCCCAGGGCAAAAAAACCATCCAGGCGGTCGGCAAGGAAGCCAAGGCCATGTTGGGCAAGGTTCCCGGCAACATCGAGGCAATCCGGCCGATGAAAGACGGCGTGATCGCCGACTTCACCGTCACCGAGCAAATGCTCAAGCAGTTCATCAAGATGGTGCACCCGCGTGGCATTTTCAAACCCAGCCCGCGCATCATCATCTGTGTGCCCTGTGGTTCCACCCAGGTTGAGCGCCGCGCCATCCGCGAGTCGGCACTCGGCGCAGGTGCCAGCGACGTTTATTTGATCGAGGAGCCCATGGCGGCGGCCATCGGTGCCGGTTTGCCGGTCTCCGAGGCCAGCGGCTCGATGGTGGTCGATATCGGCGGCGGCACCACGGAAGTGGGCGTGATTTCACTGGGCGGCATGGTCTACAAGGGCAGCGTGCGGGTGGGTGGCGACAAGTTCGACGAAGCGATCATCAACTACATCCGCCGCAACTACGGCATGTTGATTGGCGAGCCCACGGCAGAAGCCATCAAGAAAAACATTGGTTCGGCGTTTCCGGGCAGTGAAGTCAAGGAAATGGAAGTCAAGGGGCGCAACCTCTCGGAAGGTGTGCCGCGCAGCTTCACGATCTCGAGCAACGAGATCCTGGAAGCCTTGACCGACCCGCTCAACAACATCGTTTCGGCCGTAAAAAATGCGCTGGAACAAACCCCACCCGAGCTGGGCGCCGACATCGCCGAGCGCGGCATGATGTTGACCGGTGGTGGCGCGCTCTTACGTGACCTGGACCGCCTGCTGGCTGAAGAAACCGGCCTGCCGGTGCTGGTGGCCGAAGACCCTTTGACTTGCGTGGTGCGCGGCTGTGGCATTGCGCTGGAGCGCATGGAGCGGCTGGGGTCCATTTTCACGTCTGAATAAGTTACCGGTTTGACCCGTTGCCGGCCGCTGTGCCGCCTCGAAAACCGGGACAATAAGCGCCCATGCCACTTGGGACTCTTGACAGAACACCACCGCCATTTTTCCGGCAGGGGCCTTCTGCACTTTCAAAGCTGACGGTTTTCAGCGCCCTGGCCCTGTTTTTGATGGTGGCCGACAACCGATTCAAAATTGCCCAACCGGTGCGCACCACGGTGGCAACAGCTTTGCGGCCCATGCAATGGCTGGCCATGCAGCCGGTGACCTGGGCGCAGGGCGGCGGCCAGTATATTGAGTCGCTCAATCAGGCGCAGACGGAGGCGGCGCAGGCTCGGACCAGGCTGGCGTCGCAATCGCAGCGGGCCAACCAGGCCGACCAGTTGCTGCTCGAAAACCAGCGCTTGCGCCAGTTGCTCAGCCTGCGCGAGCGCTTGAACGTGACCGCACAGGCCGCGCAGGTGTTGTACGACGCGGCAGACCCCTATTCCCGCAAGGTGATCATCGACGTAGGCATGGCCACGGGGGTTGTTGCCGGCTCGCCGGTGATAGACGATGCGGGCGTGCTCGGGCAGGTTACGCGGGTGTACCCAACCGTGAGTGAGGTGACGCTGGTGACCGACCGCGACCAGGCGATTCCCGTGCTGAACACCCGCACCGGCGCGCGGGGCATTGCTTTCGGCGAGGCCTCGCTGGTCTCTGGCGCGCTGGAGTTGCGCTTCATGTCTGCCAATGCCGACGTGCAGGCGGGCGACCTCCTCTCGACCAGCGGTGTGGACGGCGTTTACCCGCCCGGATTGCCCGTGGCACGGGTCGAGAAGGTGGAGCGGCGATCAGACAGCGCTTTTGCCCGGATCACCTGCACGCCCCTGGGCCGCCTTGCCGCGACCGGCGTGGTGATGGTGCTGGCCAACGCGACGGCCCAAACCGTGGCGCGTCCCGAAGCCGATTTGCCGGCTGTGGCCACAGGGAAAAAAGGGGCCAAAAAATGATCATGCGCCAGGGCCAGCAATTATTGCTGCCGGCCAACCCCTTGTTCATCTGGGCCAGCCTGCTGGCGGCGCTCTTGTTCAACATGTTGCAAAACATGGGCTTGTGGGGGCGCGCCGCCTGGGTGCCGGACGTGATGGCCCTGGTGCTGGTGTTCTGGAGCGTGCACCAACCTCTGCGGGTGGGCATTGGCACCGCCTTTGTTTTTGGCCTTTTCATGGACGTGCACCAAAGCTCGCTGCTCGGGCAACATGCGCTGGCGTACACGGTGCTGAGTTTCCTGGCGATTGCGATCCACCGGCGCCTGTTGTGGTTCAGCGTGCCTTCGCAAGCCTTGCAGGTGTTGCCGCTGTTTGCTGCAGCACATGCCATCCAATTGCTGATGCGCATGCTGGCGGGCGGCCAGTTCCCAGGTGTCGCCGTTTTTGCCGCGCCACTGATCGAAACCCTGTTGTGGCCCATTGTGAGCGTGATCCTCTTGGTGCCGCAGCGCAGGGCGCCCGATCCAGACGCCAATCGACCCCTGTAAGACATGCTGCCAACAAGACGAAAAGCAATTTCCCGACGGGCCGCCCCTAGGGTTCTCGAAGAGCGGCGTAGCCAAATTAGCCCCCTCGGGGGGCAGCGACCCGCGAAGCGGTGGAGCGTGGGGGCCATCTCATGACTGAATTGCGGAACATCGAAGCGGATCTGGCGCGGTTTCGCGCGCGCATGTTTGTGGCGGCTTTGGTGGTGGTGCTGTGTTTTGTGTTGTTGGCTTCGCGCATGGCCTATTTGCAGATTTACCGCCACGAGGACCTCAAGGAACAGGCCGAAAACAACCGCACGGCGATTGTTCCCGTGGTGCCAAACCGCGGTTTGATTCTGGACCGCAATGGCGTGGTCCTGGCGAGCAATTATTCAGCCTACACGCTGGAAATCACCCCCGCCAAGGTGGCCAATGTGGACGCGGCGATTGCGGCGCTGGCAGGCATAGTCGACGTCACGCCGCGCGACCGAAAGAGGTTCAAGAAACTGCAAGAGGAGTCGAAAAACTTCGAATCACTGCCGATCCGCACCCGCCTGACCGATGAAGAAGTGGCGCGGTTTGCGGCGCAGCGTTTTCGTTTCCCCGGCATCGACATCAAGGCACGTTTGTTCCGCAGCTACCCTTACGGTGAGTTGGGCAGCCACGTGGTGGGGTACATCGGGCGCGTCAACCAGGCAGAAAAAAAGGCCATGGAAGACTGGCCGGAAGAAGAGCAGACCAATTACCGGGGCACCGAATACATCGGCAAACTCGGCGTTGAGCAAAGTTTTGAGAGCCAGCTTCACGGCACCACGGGCGTTGACTCGATGGAGACTTCGGCCGGTGGGCGCGCGGTGCGCAAACTGGCCAGCAGCCCCTCCACGCCCGGCAACACCCTGCAACTGTCGATCGACATCAAGCTGCAAAAGCTGGTGGAAGACCTGTTTGGCGAGCGGCGTGGCGCCTTGGTGGCGATTGACCCCAAGACCGGCGAAGTACTGGCCTTTGTGAGCAAACCCACCTTTGATCCGAACCTGTTTGTCGAAGGCATTGACTCAGAGAACTGGCAGGCGCTCAACGAATCGCCCGACAAGCCACTGCTCAACCGGGCACTGCGCGGCACTTACCCGCCGGGCTCCACGTTCAAGCCCTTTATGGCCCTGGCGGCGCTGGAAACCGGCAAACGCACCCCCGAGCAGACCATTCAAGACCCCGGTTTTTACATGTTTGGCAACCACCGTTTCCGCGATGACAAGGAGGGAGGACATGGCACCGTGAACATGTACCGCTCCATCGTTCAGTCGTGCGACACCTACTACTACATCCTCGCCAACGACCTGGGTGTTGACGGCATCCATGCCAACCTGGGTAAATATGGTTTTGGCGAGCTGACCGGCATTGACATCCAGGGTGAGGTGCGCGGCCTGTTGCCCTCCACCGAGTGGAAACGCCGCGCCTATAAAAAGCCCGAGCAGCAAAAGTGGTACCCGGGCGAGACGATTTCCCTGGGCATTGGCCAGGGTTACGACAACTTCACCATGTTGCAGTTGGCGTCAGCCACAGCAACACTTGCCAACAACGGCATCAAGATGAAGCCGCACCTGGTCAAGCAGGTGATAGACGTGATGACCAAAGCGCCCACCAACACGCTCCATCAGGTGGTGGGCGAAGTGGTCGCCAAGCCTGAAAACATCGCCGTGATCCAGCAGGCCATGGCGGGCGTGAACATCGAGGGCACCTCGGCGTCGAGCTTCCGGGGCGCGCCCTACACGAGCGGCGGCAAAACCGGCACGGCGCAGGTGGTGGGCATCAAGGCGAACGAAAAATACAACGCCGCCACCATCGGCGAGCGCAACCGGGACCACGCACTCTTCAGCGCCTTTGCGCCGCTGGAGAACCCGAAAATCGCCCTGGCGATCATTGTTGAAAACGCCGGCTTTGGCTCACAAAACTCGGCGCCCATCGCGCGCCGCGTGTTTGACTACTGGTTGATGGGCCAGTACCCCAGTCCCGAAGACATGGCGGCAGTGCAAAAGGCACAGGCCACGGCACCGATCGGCAAGCCACGTCTGGTGGCCGAAATGGCCTGGCCGATGGCCGGTCAATAGCCGCCAGGATCGGAACCAAAAAACAAAAAGCACCAGGGTCGCTGGTGCTTTTGAAATGAACGCCTGCAGGTGGGCGTTCCAATGGGTTGGTATGTTGTTGCTTGGAGGCTGTCTCCTCGGCCCCAGTGCCAAGGAGGGCTTGTGGCCCCGCCGCAGCGTCGAGTGGGCCGACTATACGAGCGCGCTCCAACGTGGTGCATCAGGAGTTTCCCCACCCCGGTCAAACCCTGCCGCTGTTTGGCTGGCTCGCCTCAAAAATCCACTGCGCAGCCTTCTCGGCGATCATCAGTGTGGGTGAATTGGTATTGCCGCTGGTGATCGACGGCATTACGCCCGCATCCACCACACGCAGCCCGGCCACCAGGCCATGTTTGCCACGCACACGCAGGCGGGCGTCCACCACGGTCATCGGGTCATCCAGTTTGCCCATCCGGGTCGTGCCCACCGGGTGGAAGATGGTGGTGGCGATGTCGCCGGCCAATTGGGCCAGCTCGGTGTCGGTCTGGAATTGCACACCCGGCTTCCATTCCTGCGGCCGGTACTTCGCCAAGGCCGGCTGGGCCACTATGTGGCGCGTCACGCGCAGCGAATCGGCCGCGACCTTGCGGTCCTCGTCGGTGCTGAGGTAATTGGGGGCGATCCGGGGCGCGTCTTCAAAGCGGTTGCTTTTGATCTGCACCGTGCCACGGCTGGTCGGGTTCAGGTTGCACACACTGGCCGTGAAGGCGTTGAAACGGTGCAGCGGCTCGCCGAACGCGTCCAGGCTCAAGGGCTGCACGTGGTACTCGATATTGGGGTAAGGCTGCGCCGGGTCGCTGCGGGTGAACGCACCCAACTGGCTGGGCGCCATGCTCATTGGCCCGCTTTGTTTGAGTGCAAACTCCAGCCCGATCTTCGCCTTGCCCCACAGGTTGCTGGCCAGCGTGTTGAGGGTTTTGACGTTATCAACCTTGAACACGGCACGGATCTGCAAATGGTCTGACAAGTTGGCGCCCACTCCCGGCGCATCAACCACCACCGGTATGGTGTGCTGTTGCAATAGCGCAGCAGGGCCGATGCCTGAGAGCTGCAAAATTTGCGGCGAACCGATGCTGCCGGCGCACAGCAGCACTTCGCGCGTGGCGTTGGCGGTGAGCAGTTCATGCGTTGCCCACACCTGCACGCCGGTGCAGGCCTGGCTGCCATCCGGGCGGGTTTCGACGACCAAGCGGGACACCTGCGCCGATGTCCACATCTCGAAATTGGGGCGGCCATAACAGGTGGGCCGCAAAAACGCCTTGGCCGTGCTCCAGCGCCAGCCGGCGCGCTGGTTCACCTCGAAATAACCCACGCCTTCGTTGGAGCCACGGTTGAAATCGTCTGTCGCCGGCACACCAGCTTGTTGCGCAGCTTGGGAAAAGGCGTCCAGCACGTCCCAGCGCAGGCGCTGTTTTTCAACTCGCCACTCGCCGCCAGCGTTGCGGCCGCGCAGCAACTTTTGATACGGCGTCTCGGCCGCGGCCATCAAGTCGGGCGCAGTGCCGCGCGCGCCGTGCAGGGCGTCCGCTCCCTTGTAGTGGTCTTCGTGCAGTTTGAAATACGGCAGGCTGTTGTGCCAGTTCCAGGCGTCGTCACCCGTCTCTTGGGCCCAGCGGTCGTAGTCGCGCGCCTGCCCGCGCATGTAGATCATGCCGTTGATGCTGGAGCTGCCGCCCAGCGT
>JANMMR010000189.1:0-2556 GCA_031373455.1 Rhodoferax sp. | reverse complement strand
CCGTTTTTGTAGTCCAGGCCAAGGCGGTCGGCGTCGCTCATGCCAATTGCAATCGACGTGGCGCCGGTGTCTACCAGCATCGTCACCGGCCGGCCGTTGATCAGCCCCTGCCCCAAGAAGTGCCCGCCGCTGCCCGCCGGCAACACGATGCGCCCACCGCTGCTGGCGGCTGGCGCGCCGCCCGCCACGCTGGCTGGCACGTCGCCCATGCGCAGGGTGCGCTTCACTCCGGCCAGCTCCACCACAGCGCGGTCGCCTTCGGCCTGCAGCACTTTGACGCCCTGGTGGCTCTGCCCAACGGCCACCGCCTTGGGCACGCCGCCGTCCACAATCAGCAGCGCCTTGCCACCCAGCACACCGGCCAACGAGACGGTCTGGGCCATGGCCTGGGTGGCCAGCAAGCTGCCGGCCAGGGCGATGGCGACAGCAACGATGCGGGCAGCGGTGACGGGCCAGATGCGCATCAGTCGCGGAAATTGTTGAAGGAGAGCGGCAGGTCGGCCACGTCTTTGCGGATCAGCGCCATCGCCGCCTGCAGGTCATCGCGTTTGGCGCCGGTGACGCGCACCGCGTCGCCCTGGATGGCGGCCTGCACCTTGAGCTTGCTGTCCTTGATCATGCGCTGGATTTTTTTGGATACGTCGGATTCGATGCCGTTTCTCACCTTGATCACCTGCTTGACCTTGTCGCCGCCCATTTTCTGCACGTCGCCCTTGTCCAGGAAACG
The DNA here is from genome assembly GCA_031373455.1 of Rhodoferax sp. Taxonomy (GTDB): domain Bacteria; phylum Pseudomonadota; class Gammaproteobacteria; order Burkholderiales; family Burkholderiaceae_C; genus JANYCG01. Next base: position 1,829 of record JANMMR010000189.1, on the reverse strand, counting down.
CACGTCCACGCTGCGTTTGGTGAGTTTGTTGCGCAGGATGTCTTCGACCTGGCCGAGCTGGAATTCGGCGTCGCCGATCAGGGTGATGTCTTTTTCTTTCAGCTCAATGGCCGCGGCGGTGCCCTTGAAATCGAAACGCGTGGCGATTTCTTTCGCGGTGTTTTCAACCGCATTTTTCACTTCCACCAGATTGGCTTCGCAGACGGTATCAAAGGAGGGCAATTTCGGCTCCAAACAGCAAATGCAGCCGCCGCCTGCGGCCAGAGTGCGGCCGGCGCGGTGACAATGAGGCGATGTTAGTCGAGAAAAACGTCCAGCTGCAGCCCTACAACAGCTTCCACATCGTGGCCCGGGCGCATTCACTCGTGCGGGTGGGCGATTTGGCCGTGCTGCAGGAGGTGATTGCCAGCCCGGCGTGGCGCGGGCAGCCAACCTTCATTCTGGGCGGCGGCAGCAACCTGGTGCTCACGGGCGACGTGAAACCGCTGGTATTGAAGGTCGAGCTGCGCGGCAAACGCCTGGTGGGCGAAACCGCCAAAGCCTGGATCGTCGAAGCCGCCGCTGGTGAAAACTGGCACGATTTTGTTGCCTGGACGCTCGCGCAAGGCTGGCCGGGGCTGGAAAACCTGGCATTGATACCCGGCACCGTGGGTGGCGCGCCGGTGCAAAACATTGGCGCTTACGGCGTGGAGTTGCAAGACCGCTTTGAATCGCTTGACGCGGTGGACCTGGCCACCGGCAAAACCTTCACGCTGATCGCCGCGCAATGCGGATTTGGTTACCGAGACTCGGTGTTCAAACACGCGCCGCCCCTGGTCTCGCAGCTCGATGAGCCGCCCCGCCACGCGCTGGCCGCCGGCATGGGTCTGGCCGGCCGCGCGATGATCACCCAGGTGCGCTTCTGGTTGCCCAAACCCTGGAAAGCGGTGCTCGGGTACGCCGACCTGGAAAAAAAACAGGCCGCAACGCAAACCGCATCACCCACCGCGCAGCAGATTTTTGACTGGGTTTGCGAAGTGCGCCGCGCCAAGCTGCCCGACCCGGCCGTGATGGGCAACGCCGGCAGCTTTTTCAAGAACCCCACGGTGACGAAGGAGCAATGCACCGACATCATCGCCCGCGACCCGACCATCGTGCATTACCAGCTCGCCGACGGCCGCGTGAAACTGGCGGCCGGCTGGCTCATCGACGCCTGCGGCTGGAAGGGCAAGTCGGTCGGGCAGGCGGGCGTGCACGAGAAACATGCGCTGGTGCTGGTGAACCGCGGTTCGGGGCGCGAGCCGGGATCCTCCGGCTCGAAAACGGGCGGCGCCACAGGCGGTGCAACCGGCGGCGCAACGGGTGGCGAAGTGATGACCCTCGCCAAATCGATCCAGACCAGCGTTTACGAGCGTTTTGGCATCATGCTGGAGCCAGAGCCGGTGGTTTTGTAGGCGGGGCCGGATATTATTGGGTTGTCGAAATGCAGGTACAAGGAGACCCGAAGCCATGCCCACAATCTTGACCCTTATTTCAAGCGTTTTCCTGTTGGCGCCGCTGGCTGTGTTGGCCCAGGAGCGGCCGCTGACCCCGCAAGACATCAAGGACAAGTGGGTCGGTAAAGTGGCCGTTGGAAGCACCACCACGGGCATGCCCGTCGAGCTGAAGCTGCAGGCCGAGGGCGTGGCCGCCATCGTTGCCGGGCCCACGGCAGACATGGGTAGCTGGCGGCTGTCGGAGCAAGGGTTTTGCACCACCTGGAAGAAGATTCGCCCGAATCAGGAGCGTTGTTACACAGGCGTGGTGCAAGGCTCGACCACCAAGGTCTTCAACCCCGACGGCTCCTCTGC
>JANMMR010000122.1:0-6622 GCA_031373455.1 Rhodoferax sp. | reverse complement strand
TTAGTAGCAATCGAAAATTGACATCATCTTGCGTCCGGGCCTCGTTTTCCGGCTGGCCGGCTGTCGCGCATGCGGCAAGAAGCGCCAGTCAGACCGGTGTAAACGCTAAGGGCCAATCGCCTGCAGGCTGCTATAAACCGGGAATGCAGGCCACGTTGACAAGCCGCTTTCTGAAGGTCTGCCCCATCTATTAGGAGACACACCCATGAAATCCGCACCTCTGGTCAAAGCCGGTATTGCCGTGCTGGCCATTGCCGCTGCAGTTGGCATCGCCATTGCACAGGACAAAAAGCCCATTGAGCTGCGCTACAGCTCGGGCGCGCCGCCTTCGGGCAATCCGTGGGTCACACAGATCAACCGCTTCGCCAAAGACGTGGAAGAAGAAAGCAAGGGCGAGATCAAGATCCAGCCCTTCCTGGCCTCGCAATTGGGCAGCGAACAAGATACGGTGCAGCAGGTCGCCCGCGGCCGCATCGACATGGGCGGGTATTCAGGCGGCTCGGCCGCGCTGATCGTGCCCGAGATCGGCCTGCTCTTGATGCCGTCGTATTTCCGCTCTGCCGCCGAATTTGATTGCGTGCTGGATGACCACCTGTTTGCCACCGTCAAGGACCTGTTCGCCAAGAAGGGCATCCAGTTCATGGGTTTCACGGAAGTCGGAAACATCGATTTGTGGGGCAAAAAGGCCTACCTGACGCCCAAAGACCTCAGCGGCGCAAAAGCCGCCATATACGCCAACAAGACCCAACAGTTGTTCTACACCTCAATGAGCGCCAACCCCAACCCGCTGGGCCTGCCGGAGTGGATTCCAGCCTTCCAGACCGGTTTGGTAGAGGTTGTATTCACGACCATCACCAGTGCCTTGCCGTCCGGGCTGAGCAAAGTTGCCACTGTCGCCACCCGCGGTTTTTATGATTCTCCGGGTCTCACCCTGATGAACAAGGGCGTTTTCGACAAACTCAGCAAGGACCATCAGGACGCCTTGGTCCGGGCCACGGCGCGCCATCCGTCGTCAAAATACCGCGCTGAAATCCGCGGCTTTGAAGGTGTGTTGTTTGGCATGCATGAAAAAGCCGGCGGGCAGACAGTCACGCTGACGCTTGAACAGCGCACCGCCTGGCGCAAGGCCATGGATTCGGTGTACCCGCAGATCGTCAAGGAAACCGGCGGCGACGCACCGGCCTTCTTTGCCAAAATGGAAGCTGGCGTCAAAGCCTGCACCAAATAAGCGCGGCTTGCATGTCGCACCCTGACGCGCCGCTGGTCGCACCAGCCTCTGCGCCGGCTTTGGCGCGGCGCTTCGCTGACGGCTGGCATCGGGCCGAGTGCCTGCTGGCCGTCGCCGCCTTCGGCCTGATCGCCGTATTGCTGATACTCGACGTTGCCGGGCGCGAATTGCTCGGCCCCATCTACAGAATGCTCGACATCAAGGGCACCACCGGCGTCTACGGCGCGCAGAAACTCTCGGTGTATTCGCTGGTGCTGGCCAGTTTTTGCGGCATCGGCATTGCCACGGCAACCGGCAGCCACCTGCTGCCGCGCGTCGGTTTCGGCTGGGTGCCGGCAAGCTGGGGCCCGTCAGTTGACCGCCTGGCCGACCTGATCACCGCGCTCTTCATGCTGGGTGTGGCCTATTACGGTTATGTGTTCATCAGTTCCACCATGGCGGCGGGCTTGCGGGCACAGGCTTTCAATCTGCCGGTGTGGCCGTTTCAATTGGCGATCCCCTTGGGGTTCCTCTCGGCGGCGGTGCGTTATTTTCTGTATGCGGCGTGGCCAGCGTTGCGCCCCTTGCCACCGGAGTTTCAGGAATGACCTACCCTTTTCTTCTGATCGGGCTGGTTCTGCTGCTCCTGCTGCTGCGCCAGCCGCTGATCGTCATCCTGCTGTCGGTTTGCGCCTTTGTGCAGTTCGCCTGGGGCAAGGGCCAGCTGGACTACATCATCGAAGACATGTGGGTGGGGCTCGATAAAGAGCTCATCCTCTCGATTCCGCTTTTCATCCTGTGCGGCAATGTGATGACGCAAGGCTCCACGGCCAAGCGGCTGATCGACATCATGGCGGCCCTCGCGCGCCCTCTGCCCGGCGGGCTGGCGGTTGCGGCAATCCTGAGTTGCGGCATATTTGCGGCGATTTCAGGCTCCTCCATCGTCACCATGCTGGCCATTGGCACCGTGATGTACCCGGCGATGAAGGCCGGCGGTTATGACAACAAGTTTGCGCTGGGCACGATCATGTCGGGCGGTACCTTGGGCATCATCATTCCGCCGTCGATCCCGATGATCATCTACGGCCTGGTCACCGAGGCCTCGGTCACAGACCTTTTTCTCGCCGGCGTAGGCCCCGGCATCCTGATCCTGATCGTGTTTGCGATTTACGCCGTCTGGTTCAACCGCAACATGCCGCGCCAGAAATTCAGCATGTCTGAATTTACGCTGGCTTGCAAAAACGGCGTCTGGGCGGCGATGATGCCGGTGATTTTGCTCGGCGGCATCTATAGCGGCTATTTCACCGCAACAGAAGCTGCGGCGGTGGCGCTGGTCTACGCGATCTGTGTCGAAACCTTTGTGCACCACGAGATGAAGTTGAAAGACTTCTACAACGTCGTGCTGGAAGCCTCCAAACTCGGCGGCTCCCTGTTCCCGGTGCTGGCCGTGGCGCTTTCCCTGAACATCATCTTGATCGAACACCGCGTGCCGGGTGCGATGGTGCAGTTCATGCAGGGTTACGTCAGCAGCCCGATCATGTTCATGCTCCTGGTGAACATACTGCTGCTGGGTGTGGGATGCCTGATGACCACCGGCGAGGCGATTTTGATTCTGGCGCCGCTGCTGGCGCCGATGGCCGAGGCCTACGGTTTTGACAAAGTCACCTTCGGCATCATCATGATCCTGAACCTGGAGATCGGCTACCTCACGCCGCCAGTGGGGCTGAATTTGATTGTGGCCATGTCGGCCTTCAAGCAGCCTTTTGGCCTGCTCATCAAGGCGGCCTTGCCTTTCATCGTGATGATGATGGTGTGCTTGGCGCTGGTGGTGTGGCAACCCTGGATAGCAATGTATTTGGTGAACGGCAAGTTTTAGCTGCAAATCAACGTATCTCGGACCACCTCCCCGATTGCCAGCGCACTCGTGAGCCCGGGCGACTCAATGCCAAACAGGTTTACCAACCCGGGCACGCCATGTTCCGCTGGCCCCTGGATGACGAAGTCGGCCGCCACTTGCTGTGGCCCGCTGGTCTTGGGGCGTATGCCGGCATAACCCGGTAGCAGCGCACCGTCACGCAAACCGGGCCAGTATTTACGAACCTCCGCATAGAAGGCGTTGGCGCGCCCAGGATCTACCGTCAGTTCATTCGCAGAGTCGACCCACTGCACATCCGGGCCAAACTTGGCCTGGCCACCCAGGTCCAAAGTGAGGTGCACGCCCAGTCCGGCAGCCTGCGGTACAGGGTAAATCAGTCGGCCAAACGGTGACCGGCCGGCGAGTGTGAAGTAATTGCCCTTGCAGAAATACGCTGTTGGGAGACAAGTGGGGTTGAGACCCTGCAGCCGGCGTGCCCACGCCACCGCGTGCAGGCCCGCTGCATTGACGACCGTTTTGGCATGGAGGCGGGTGCCCTCGCGGGTCAACAACTCGATGCCGCCTGAGTCAAATTTCACAGGCTCAACCGGCGTGTTCAACACCACCATGCCGCCCGCGTTTTCGATATCGCCCTGCAATGCCATCATGAAGGCGTGGCTGTCAATGATGCCGGTTCCGGGTGAGTGAATTGCCGCCACACATTCGAGCGCTGGCTCCATCGCAATGGCCTGCGCCCGCGTGAGCAGCACCAGATCTTCAACTCCATTCGCGCGGGCTTTGTCGATGATGCCCTGCAGTTGGGCTACTTGGGGCTCGCTGGTGGCCACCAGCAGTTTTCCGCAGCGCCGATGGTCAATCGCGCGCTCTTTGCAATAGGCATACAACAATTTCTTGCCCAGCACACACAGCCGCGCTTTGAGTGAACCGCTGGTGTAGTAGATACCAGCGTGAATCACTTCGCTGTTGCGCGAGCTGGTACCGGTGCCAATGGCATCGGCGGCCTCGAGAACCAGCACGTCGCGACCGGCCAATGCCAGCGCACGCGCCACCGCGAGACCGACCACACCTGCGCCGACTACGACGCAGTCAACCTCATCCCGGGTGTCGGCCTGAAGCATTGGCCCAGCCACGACTCAGTCCTCGATCAACGCCCGGGCACTACTCCGCCTTGACATCGGCATCCTTGACCAGTTTCACCCAGAATTTGGCATCGTCGGTGAGGAAACCCGCAAAAGCTTCGGGTGAAGCCGACAGTGAGACTTCAGTGCCTTCGCGCGCCAGGGCTGCCTTGACACCGGGCTGCTGCAACGCCTGCTGCGTGGCTTCAAACAGGCGTTTCACGATAGCCGGCGGTGTACCTGCCGGCACAAAAAAACCGTACCAAAACTCGATGGCATAGGTGGGCAGCCCGGCCTCGGCCATACCCGGCAAATCGGGTACCAACGCGCTTCGGTCTTTGCTGCTGACGGCCAAACCCTTGAGGCGACCTGCCTGCACCATGGGCAACACCGAGGGTGGTGTGCCAAACGTGAGTTGCGTGTCGCCCGCTACCACCGACTGGATCGCCGGTGCGCCACCCCTGAACGGAATGTGCTGCATCTGCACGCCGGCAATCTGGCCAAACAGTGCCGCGCCCAGGTGGGGCGCCGACCCATTGCCCGAGGTCGCGTAGTTCAAGGAGCCCGGCGCCGCTTTTGCCCGCGCAATCAGTTCCTTCACCGTCGTGATGCCGGTGCCCGGATGGGTAGCAATCACCAGCGGTGAACTGGTGATTTTGCTGATTGGCGCGAGGTCTTTGGCGGAATACCCCAGTTTGGGGTTGAGCGCCGGATTCACGGATATTGCCGCCGGGCTGGCGATCAGCAGCGTGTAGCCGTCGGGCGCAGCCTTGGCCACCGAATCGGCGGCGATGCTGGAACCGGCGCCGGCTTTGTTCTCGACAACGATGGTTTGGCCCAACGCGCGGCCCAATGAGTCGCCCACGGTGCGGGCAACGTAGTCCGCAGCGCCGCCGGGCGCGAACCCGACCACCAGCTTGATGGGTTTATTCGGGTACGGGCCAACCTGCGCCTGCACAATAGCGGGCACAAAGGCAACCAGCGTGGCAGCCGTGAAGTTCAAGAGTTTCATTTTGAAGTTGTGCGACAGGAAGGTTGGAATGCAAGGTTCAGATCGGGCCATTCAACACCACCTTTCCGACCTGCTGGTTGGCATCCATAAACGTCTTGGCTGCGGGCAACTCTTCAAAGCCAAACGATTGGTCGACCAGTGGCTTGATGCGCCCGTGCGCAAAGAGTGGCAACACCTGCTCCCGGAACGCTGGCAGGCTTTGCGCCTTCTGGTCTGCATTGCGCAACTTGTTGGACACACCAAAAAGCGTCAAGCGCCTGGCGTGCAGCGCCTCTATATCCATCGTCCCGGCCATCACGCCGTCGACATAACCGACCGTCGCCAGCCGCCCTTCAAAAGCCATTGACCTGACGCATTCTGCAAACACAGAGCCGCCCACCGCGTTGACCACGAGGTTGACGCCTTTTTCGCCCGTCGCCCGCATGGCGGCTGGCTGAAAATCCGGCCCGCGGGTGCAGAGCCCCACATCGAGCCCCAGCGCTTTGAGCCGATCCAGTTTGGCCTGTGAGCCCGACGTGCCGATCACCTTCGCGCCCAGCGCCTTGGCCAACTGCAAGGAACCAACGCCGACCCCTGACGTGACACCCGCCACCAGCAAGCATTCGTCGGACTGCAGCCGCCCTTGCAGCACCAGCATGTCAAACACAACCAAAAACACCAGCGGGATGCTGGCCGCCTCCTGCCAGTTCAGGATGGCGGGCTTGTGCATGGCCTCGCGCTCGTCCATCAGCACGTAGCCGGCAAACGCTGCAGGACAACGGCCCATGACCGCATCGCCCGGCTTGAACTGCACGACAGAACTGCCGCAGGCCACGACTTCGCCGGCAGCCTCCATGCCAATGGCCTTGGCGCCCGCACCCTTGCTGTGCAAACCGTGCGCGAGAATGAATTCGCCGCGGTTCAGGCTGGCCGCACGCATGCGCACCAGAAGTTGGTTGGGCCCGGGCTGTGGTGTGGGCAAAGTGCGCTGATCAAGTGTTGCGGCTCCGTTGGCGACCTGCATCCACCAGGAATTCATGGTTGCCTGCATTATTTTCCTTTGAAGACCGGTTTGCGTTTTTCCATGAAGGCCTTGCGACCTTCGGCGTAATCGTCGCTGGCGAAACAGCCTTGAATCAGCTGTTGGCAAAGGGCAAAGTCCAGTTCTGGTGAAGGTTTGAGGATTTGCGCTGTGATGGTCTTGGCCGCCCGAACGGTCAATGGTGCGTTGTCGGCAAGGGCCTGCGTGTATTCGCCAAGCAGCTTCGGCAATGCCTCAGGCGGGCAAGTTCGCGTCACCAACCCGAGGGATTGCGCCTCGGCAGCATCAATCTTGCGCGCCGTGTAAAACAGGTCTTTCGCGGCGCCGGGGCCAATCAAATCCACCAGGTTTTTCATCGCTGAATAGCGGTAGCCGAGTCCCAGGCGCG
>JANMMR010000110.1:0-2455 GCA_031373455.1 Rhodoferax sp. | reverse complement strand
GCTTTTTTTTTTTTCTTAGTGTACGTCTGCGCGCGCGGGTTGTGCCCCCCGCGCCCCCATGCCCCCCCTCCGCCGGGGTGGCGCGCCCGTCCGGCGGGCCGTTTGTTGGGGGTGGCGGCGGGGCTGGTGGGGCAACCTACTGGGTAACCTGAGCGCAACCTGATGTTTCGCGTGGAAGCCCAGCGCTACGCTTCAAACTCCGCGTCCACCACCTCGCGCCCGCGCAAAGTCAGGCAGAACGCGCCGTCAGTGGGCGTTTCTTCAGGGAAGCCGAAGATCAGCAGCACAGCGCCATCGGCTTGCAGGTTGACGCCTTGTAGGCGCAGGCGCTGCCACAGGTCGATGGACGTGGCAAAGTCCGGGCTTATCGACTTGTCCCAAAGGCCCCAAAGCGCACCTTGCAAGTCCAGCCTCAGCGCAGACCAATCACGACGCAGGTTTTCGAAGGTGGCGCGGTGCGCATCGGTGGGCGGCCCGGAGCAATCCAGCACCGTCAGGGCCGCAGGTTCAGCCTGCCCCGGCCAGGCGGTCTGGCCGCTCCAGTACTGGTCGCGCCGCTCCAGCTGGCCCAACACGGGGTCGTGCAACGATTTGCCACTGCCAAACAGCGAACCGAAAATGCCCATGGTGCCCCTTACTTCAACCAGCCCCGCTTCCTGAAGTACCACATCGGCACCAGCGCCGAGGCCAGCATCAGCAACAGGGCGGCGGGGTAGCCCCAGCTTTTTGACAGCTCCGGCATGTGCTGGAAGTTCATGCCATAGATGCTGGCGATCAGCGTCGGCGGCAACAGCGCCACGCTGGCCACCGAGAAGATCTTGATGATCTTGTTCTGGTTGATGTTGATGAAACCCACGGTGGCGTCCATCAGGAAGTTGATTTTGTCAAAGAGGAACGCTGTGTGGCTGTCCAGCGAATCGATGTCGCGCAGAATTTGCCGCGCGTCTTCAAACTGGTCGGCATTGAGCATCTTGCTGCGCATCATGAAGGAGAGCGCGCGCCGTGTGTCCATCATGTTGCGGCGGATGCGGCCGTTCAGGTCTTCGTGTTGCGCGATGGCGGCCAGCACCTCGCCAGCCAATTGGTCGGTGACGTCGCCCGAGAGCACTTTGGTGCTGACTTTTTCCAGGTCCACATAGATGCCTTCGAGTGTGTCAGCGGAATATTCGGCGTCGGCGTCAAAAAGCTTGAGCAAAACCTCTTTCGCGTCTTCGATCAGCCCCGGCGCGCGGCGCGCGCGCATGCGCAGGAGGCGGAACACCGGCACGTCTTCGTCGTGGATGGAGAACAACACGCCACGGCTTTTAAGCTCGGCGTTGTGCTGGTTCAAGATGAAGGCCACCCGCACGGTGCGCGGGGTTTCGTTGTCGGCGATCAGGAAGTCGCTGCGGATGTGCAACTCGCCGTTGTCTTCTTCGTAAAAACGCGCCGACTCCTCGATGTCTTCGTCCATCGCGTCTTCGGGGATGGAGAGGCCGTAATACTGCTTGACCCAGCGTTTTTCTTCCAGCGTGGGCGCTTCGAGGTCCACCCAGATGGGCTGGAACTTGGAGAGCTCTTCCAGGGATTCAATTTCCTCCTGGAACAGCCGTCCGTTGGCAAGGGTGAAGATGTTGAGCACTCGCGCTCTCCCATAAATTCATTTGCATCGTGCGGCGACGTAGGTGTTGTCTTCAACCCCGATGCAGGTGGGAGTTGAAACCTACCGGATAGGCGGGTGTTCCAAGGCGATGGCCCCTGTTGTTTCGATTCGTAAATTATCGCACTGCATTATGCTGGCCGGTTGCGCCAACGGGTTTCTGCTTGACGCCCTTAGTTGGGCATCAAAAACTCCAGAAATTCGGCTTTGCGCGCAAAGGCATCGGTTTCGCCCAGGGCGATCAGCGTTTGCACAAAATTTGGTTCAAACAACAGGTAACTCGCCAACACGCCGCCGCCGCCTTTGAGCACACCCAGGCCACTCAAGGCATGGCGCGTGGCAACTGGCAACTCCTTGATATGCTGCAAGGCGATCTCGTCAAGCGACTGCGACGGCGCGATGGCCATCACGTCAATCGCCTTGTAGGGCAGGGCCGCCGCCGCTTCGCGGGGTAACTGCTTCAGGGTTGACGTGACGCGGCGCGTCTGCTCCACATCGGCGTGCAAGGTGTCGTGAAACACCGTGGCCAGGGTGTAGCCCATGATGCTGCCCAGCGTGGTGCCGATCTTGCTGACCGGGTTGGCCGCCAGCGCAGGGCGGTCTGGCTGGCCGACGCCGACCACCAGAATCTTGCGCGCGCCCAAGTGCATGGCCGGCGAGAGCGGCGAGATCTGCCGCATCGAGCCGTCGCCAAAAAACTCGCGCTGGCCGTCTACCCACAACGCGGTGGCCGGGAACAGGAAGGGAATGGCGCTGGAGGCCATCAGGTGTTCGATGGTGATCTGGGTGAATTCGGAGCGCCGCCCGGGCCGGCTC
>JANMMR010000079.1:0-9895 GCA_031373455.1 Rhodoferax sp. | reverse complement strand
CTCGCCGTTCCCGCGCCCGATCTCAGCCAGCATCTCGCCGAAGGCCGCCTGGGTGGAGACGACGCGCCCCGCCACCGCGCCGGGCGCCTTGATGTCTTCGAGGTTGATGCCGCCAAACGTGGGCTCCAGCGAGGCGATGATGTCGACCAGTTTGTCCAGGTCGTCGCGTTCGTTGATCTCCAAGTCAAACACGTCGATGCCGGCGAACTTCTTGAACAAAACGCCTTTGCCCTCCATCACCGGTTTGGCCGCCAGCGGGCCGATGTTGCCCAAGCCCAGCACCGCCGTGCCGTTGGTGATGACGGCCACCAGGTTGCCGCGCGCGGTGTATTTGAAGGCGTTGTTGGGGTCTTTGACGATCTCTTCACACGGCGCCGCGACGCCCGGCGAATAAGCCAGCGCCAGATCGTGCTGGTTGACGAGTTGTTTGGTCGCGGCGATCGAGATCTTGCCCGGCGTCGGGAACTCGTGGTACTCGAGTGCGGCGCGGCGCAGCTCGGCCTGTTTCTGGGCGGAATTGGGGGATTCTTGCGGCATGTGTTGTCTCGGTCTGATCGGCTGTCCGCCCGTTGGGGCCAGCAGCGTCAGTTATAGGGGATTTGCAGGGTGGCGGATTGTAGACCTGATTAGGGAGAAACCCCTAGGCATTCCATAGATTGAGAAATTGGAACCTTATTTGACGGGCCATTGTTTGTCCATTTGGCTCGATTTCATTCGATTTTCATGTGCTATATATAACATAGCAAACAATTAAATAAACACGTGACTTGACGGTTTATTTTTCTCAAAATTTGCCGAAAAACAGCAGTAAAAGGGTCAATTAACCCCAAAATGGGTATGATTGGCGTAGGCGACACGTTGGGAGTGCTCAGCACCGCACTTGCGTTTGTTCGGCCAGCAGGCGCGCCTCGAGCAGGCGGCGAAACTGCATCAAGGCGCCGTCCATGGCCAGCGGCAACATTGGCGCGTCGGCGTTGAACTTCAGGGTGTTGAACTGCGCGCTGATCATGTCCAGGTCTTCGTGGAAGGCCGCCACGAGGCTGTTGTAAATCGAGTCGGTCACGGCCTGGGCCGCCGCGCCCGTGAGCCCGCTGCCGTCTGCGCCGCTCACCTTGTGCGACTGCTGGAAGAAATAGTGCGTCGAGGTGGTGGTCTCGGGCGTCAGCGTCTGGCAACTGTGCAATTGCACGGCGCGGCGCAGGTCGCTCGGCGCGTCGCTCACCGGCCGACCACCGGATCGCATCAGCAAGGTGCCGGGCAACACAAAGTCATAGATGAACCAGCGGTCCAGCGGTTCGTCAAATGGGCGAAAGCGCTGGTAAAAGGGCGGCGCAGGCACATTGGGTACATGGCGTGTGACCTTGATGCCGTTTTGCAGGCCGTGCGCATCCAGGGTTTTTTCAATGCGCGGCACGGCCTGCGCGATCATCGGGCTTCCACCCAAAGTGCTGGCGTGCACGTAGGACAGATGCGAGAAGTCAAGCAGGTTGTCGCAGATCAGCAGGTAGGGCGTGTCGTAATGCAGGTAACCGGGCGTGTTCAGCCAGTCCGGGTGGTCGTTGCTGAAGTTGTCGGGCAGCAGCTTTTGGTCGGCCAGGGCGGGCTCACCCATCCACACAAACACCCATTTGTTTTTGACCGCCACCGGGTAGGTCTTGACGCGCGCTTTTTCCGGCACGATCGGGATGCCGGGCGCCTCCACACACACGCCCTCGGGGTTGAACTTCAGGCCGTGGTAGCCGCAGCGCACGCAGTCCCCCTCGCGGCGGCCTTTGGAGAGCGGCGCCGAGCGGTGGCAGCAGCGGTCTTCCAGCGCCTTGATGGAGCCGTCTGCGAGCCGCAGGGCCAGGACCGGCTCGCCCAGCACGGTGCGGTGAAACAGCTCGGGCGAGTCCGCCTTCGGGACCTCGTGGTCCCAGGCGATCACGTACCAGCAATCACGCAGCCAGGCGCTGTGGGAAGAAAGCCCAGCCACCTGAGCGGCCCGCTGTGCAGACTCCGCGGCTGGCGCCACTTCAGGGAATGAAGTTCAGGGTCTCGGGCAGCGGCAGGGAAATTGGCACCTCAAAAATGCCGCCGGGGCCGTCCGGGTCAATCACGGTTGCTCCATTCGTCGCGAAGAAGATGGCTATTTGCGTCTGCGCGCCCACGGCAAACTGCCCAGTCGTGGCGTTGCCAATGTTGGTGAGGAAAGTGTGGGGGTTTTTCGGCACGATCGACGCGGCCCCGCCGGTTGCCGCAATGGCCAGGTCATTGCGGAAATAGGTGGCGCGGTCTTCCAGCGCACCGGCCCGCACGATGGCCGAGGAGGTCGGGTTGGGCACGGTCTGGTCACCCTTGGCGAACTGGATGATCACCGGCTTGGCCGCGTTGCCGCGCAGCGGCGCCTTGCGGATGAAAGGTGCGTAGGAGACCGGGTTGCCGCGTTGCTGCACCCACTCGTTGCGCTCCAGCACTTCCTGGATGGCACTCGCGCCGGGGACGACGTTGATGCGCGGCGCCTCATCACGCAGCGGCATGTTTTCATAGAAGTTGAATGGGAAGGGCAAGGTGGCCGTGGCCGGCAGGTTCAAGAGCGCTGGCTGGCGGGAAAACAGGGCCAGGCCGGTCAGGCCGCGAAACGCGCCCAGGCGGGCCACTTCGGTGATGGAGCCACCCGGCACGTTGGGAACACCGGCCTTGATCGCGCCCTCTACGCCCAGCAAAATCGTGCCGTAAATGCCGCCGAAGGATTGCCCCGCGTAGTAAATGCGGTTCTTGTCGAGATCAACACTGCCGTCGCCTTCGACATCAACGCCTACCTCAATCTGGCGCACCAGTTGCATGATGTCAACCACGGTCTGGCGCAGGCCATCGCGGCTGCTGATGATGGAGACCGCGCCCACCGTGCCGACGCCTTCGGTCGAGCCGATGGTGCCATTGCCGTCCTGGTCAAAGCCGCGGCCACCGGCGGGCAGCACCACCGGCAATTGGTTGGGCTGGAACACATTCAGCGTGCCCAGGGCGCCGCCGCCGTGGCCAACCACGTTGATGGCGATGGTGGCAATGCCTTGCGAGGCGAACACCGAGGCGACCGTCCAGGGCGCGCCATACATGCTGTCGGTGAAACCGTGGCCAAAAATCGCCACCGGCCAGCCACCGGCCGGGCGTGGGCCGCTGGGCAGGAACAGCTCAAACACCAGCTCGTTGGTCGATTGCACCGCTGGCTGCCCATACAAGCTGCCGGTGGGCGGAATGAACTGCGCGGTGTTGAGGTAGTTGGGCGAGCGGAATTTGCCAAAGGCGACGCGGTCCACCGCACCGGCGACGACCTGCAAAGCCGGGGTCGGCAGGAACGACGGCGTGAAGCCGGGCGCGGTGCCGGTTTGCCGCACAAACTGGATGCCGGTGAGCCCCGCCACCGGGAACACGGCACGCGCGGTGCCGCCGTTGCCTATCATGAAGTCGGCCGGGGCTGGGCTGGAGCGGCCGATTTGCCGGTTGATCTTGGCCAGGTCGGCGCTGATGCTCTGCGTGGTGAACAAACTGGTGGCGACGACGCGGTGGCGCTGCGGGCGGTGGCCGTTTTCAGCGTCGCCCAGCGCGCGGCGGTAGGCGCCGAGCTCGTGGTCATCGTCGTCCTGGCGGTTTGGCTGGCCGCGAAAACGGCTGTAATGCACCGCTTCGAGCGGGTCGCCGGCGGCGTCCTTGACGCCATTGGTCACCACCACCATGTAGCGCGAGTGCTGGTTGAGCAGCTCGTCAGACTCGAACACCAGGGTTTTGGTGGCGACATCCCAGGCGATCTGATTGATGCCCACGCGGTCGCCAAAACCACGGCCGGTTTGTGTGTCGCCCAGGTTGATGAGGTAAACCGTGTCGCTGTTGACCGTGGCGAGGTTGATGTCGCCATTCAAGGGAATGCTGATGCGCGGCTGCGTGTTGAAGCCGTCCAGGGTGTTGATGACGTCAATGTCGGCGCAGTCCGAGGGGCGCACCAGGCAATCGGGTTTGGGCAGGTTGACGCGTTTGTAGGTCAGGTTGGACCAATCGGCCCGCGTGAAACGGTCGCTCGGGAAAGGGCTGCCACCCGGCGTGGAGAAGTCGTATTTGACACTCACACCGGCCGCCAGCGCCCAAATCGGCAGGGCGGCAAACAGCGTGGTGAGGGTGACTCGGCGCCATGCGCCTGAACGGGAGCCTGGCGAGGGAAGGGACACCGGAATCTGGCCTCTTTGCATGGAATCGCTCCTGGAGTTGCGGGTTTAAGTGGGAACCGACGGCAATCGAGCCTGGCCTGTACAACGGCAGGCGCACGCCGACGCACCCAAGTTGTATCTCACTGCAACAAAGCGGTCAATAGAGCGAATACCCGCCGTCGATCAAAAACGAGTCGCCCGTGTGATAGCTCGAGGCCGAACTCATCAAATACACCGCCACGCCGCCAAAATCGGCCGGGGTGCCCCAGCGGCGCACCGGGATGCGCGGCAGCACGTTATCCTGGAACTTCGGGTTGGCGGTGGCGTTGGCGGTCATGTCGGTCTCGATCCAGCCGGGCAACACGCTGTTGGCGCGGATGCCGTGGCGCGCCAGCTCGACAGCCAGGCCGCGCACCATCGAGACCATGCCGCCTTTGGTGGCGCCGTAATGCTCCGAACGCGCCGCGCCGTGCAGGGCGGCCAACGAGGCGGTGCCCACCAGCGAGCCGCCGCGCCAGGCCGCGTCGGATTTGGCGCGTTCGACCATGTGGCGGGCGGCCGCGCGAAAGGTGTAAAAAGCGCCGTCCAGGTTGACGCGCATGACGCGGCGCCACTCCTCGCTGTCCATCTCAGTGAACGCCTTGCCGCCGCGCCCGCTCACGCCAGCGTTGGCAAAACAGGCGTCGACCTTGCCCATGGCGGCCAGCGTGGCGGTAAAGCTGGCATTGACCGCCGCCTCGTCGCCCACGTCACACACAAACGTTTCGATGCGCCGCCCGGTTTTCTCAAGCGCGGCCTTGGCGTCCGTGTTTTTGGCGGCGTTGGTGCCCCAGATTGCCACGTCGGCGCCAGCCGCCGCCACCGCTTGCGCGAAACCCAGGCCAATGCCGCTGTTGCCGCCGGTGATGAGGGCGACCTGGCCGGTCAAGTCAAAAGGCGCGTAAGGCATGCGAGGCTCCTGTCAAATTTCAACCGTTTCAAAATCCGCCTTGGCCACGCCGCAGTCCGGGCACGACCAGGAAGCGGGCACGTCGGCCCATTTTGTACCAGCGGCAATGCCGTCTTCGGGGCGACCTTCCGTTTCGTCGTAGACAAAACCACACACGATGCAAATATAAGTTTTCATGATATATGTATTGAAAAGCTTGAGCTAATTAAGTCACGAATTAATTGAATTTATTGCTATTAATTATGACTAAAAACAGTATAAAAATCGACTATTTTTTATTAAAAAATTAATTATAAACGAAAATACCAACACAGACTCAACCACCGATTTTGGCGAGTTGCGCTTTGTAGTGGTTCGCATGGCGCTCTTCCACCTTGGCCAGCGCAGCGAAACGTTTTTGCGCTTTTTCCAGCGTCGCCCTGAATTGTGCCGCGTGCACCTTCGACTCGGCAATTTGCTCGTCCATCTCGGCCACGGCCGCCGCGTTGCCTTCGGCCTCGGCCGTCTTGCGAAAACCGGGGTACATCTCGGTGTATTCGTAGGTTTCGCCGTCAATGGCGATCTGCAGGGCTTTGGCCGGTGTCATCGCCGCCTTCGGGTAGAGCAAATCGAGGTGGCCAAAGGCGTGCATCACCTCCTGGTCGGCGGTTTCTTCAAAGGTGCGGGCCGTGTCTTCGTCCCCGGCGGCCCGGGCCAGCTTGGCAAAGTAGCGGTATTTGATGTGCGCCATCGACTCGCCGGCAAAAGCCGCTTCAAGGTTGGCGAGGGTTTTGATCTCGGGGCGCTGGGGGGTGCTTGCAGCAGTCATGGGCATTCTCCTGTGGGTTGACGCGGGGATTCAATCTGATTGACGCCTCTGGATAGGTTTTATCAATCAGCACAGGATGAATGGTAGATTTATTTAATAGTTTTGGTCAATTGGATTTGCCTAATCGATTGATAGGAGCTATTTCGCATTGACGCTCCGGCGCCACCAAGTGCAAGTCTGTTGCACCTGGCAGCTGGCCAAAAACGCGATTTACTGCGCTTGCAGGTTGATCGACTTGGCCATCGCTGCGCCCGCCATGGCTTCTTTCTTGTAGAAGCTGTCGAGTTGGGCCAGGCTCATGGGGTCGGCGATCACGGTGCCGGCGCCTTCAATGGTTTTGCGGATTTCGGGGTTGGCCATGGCCGTGTAGGTTGCCTTGTGGATGGCGGCGACTTGGGCGTCGGGCGTTTTGGCGCTGGTCTGGATGCCGAGCCAGATGCTGAACTGGTAGTCTTCAAACCCTTTGGTGGTTTGCGCGGGCACGAGCTTGGGCAGGCGCGGGATGGACTTGCTCGAGGCGATCGCAAGCGCCTTGATCTGGCCGCCGTCAATCGCGCCGAGCACCGGGCCGACCAGCGGCACCACGGCAAAGTCGATCACGCCGCCCATCAGGTCTTTGAGGTAGGGTGCCAGGCCGTTGTAGGGCGCGTGCAGGCCTTTGGCGCCGGCGCTTTGCAGGGCTTTTTCGGCCATCAGGTGGTACAGGGAGCCGATACCGGTGGAACCAAAACTCAGCGGTTTGTCGGCTTTTTTGGCATAAGCCACAAACTCTTCAAGCGTGTTGACGGGCAGGTCTTTGCGGACGGCGATGGCGATCGGCGTGTGGCCCACCAAAGCAGCCATGCGCATGTCTTCGGGCTTGTTTTTGGCGGCGGCAATGCCCAGTGGCGTGTAGATCAACTCCAGCGGCGAACCGGCCATGATGGTGTAACCATCGGGCGTGGCATTGGCCGCCTTGAGCACACCGAGCGAACCACCCACGCCCACCACGTTTTCAACGATGATGGGTTGGCCCAGGGTTTCGTTCAGGCCTTTGGCGACCGCGCGGCCCAGCACGTCGGAGCCACCGCCCGGTGGGAAAGCCACGATCATCGAGATCGGTTTGTTGGGGAAATTTTGCGCAGCGGCGAGGGTCGCGAGCGCCAGCAGGCTGGTGGCCAGCAGGGTTTTGGTACGGGTTTTCATGGTTTGCTCCTCAATTTTTGAAGGGGGTTGTCGGGGTACACGGGTCGGGCAGGTACGCGTCGCTGCTGACCAGGCGGCGGGCGTTGTGGAAATCTCGGTGTCGGCTTGCAGATTGGATCGGCATGGGACATTCGCTCAACAAAACGCGAAGTCAACCTCGGGCGCGAGGCCGCTGACGATACGCGCGATGCTTTTACCCGAGCCACAGGCATGGGTCCAGCCCAGCGTGCCATGGCCGGTGTTGAGAAACAGGTTGGGCAATTTGGTTTTGCCGATGAGGGGCACATTGCTCGGGGTGGCCGGGCGCAGGCCGGTCCAGTAGCTGGCCTGGGTGGCGTCGCCCGCGCCGGGAAAAAGCTGCTCCACCCGGCGCACGATGGCTTCGCAGCGCACGCGGTTCAAGTCGCGGTCGTAGCCATTCAATTCTGCCGTGCCGGCGATGCGCAGGCGGTCGCTGTTGGGCCCTGTGAGGCGTGAAAACACCAGTTTGAATTCGTCGTCCGTCAGGCTCACCTGGTGCGCCATGCTGGCGTCCTTCACCGGCATGGTGACCGAATACCCTTTGGCTGGGTAAATTGGCAAACGGATGCCCAGCGGCGCGGCATAAATGGGGCTGAGCGAGCCCATGGCCAGCACGTATGCGTCAGCGCGCAGGCGCTGGAATCGCCCTTCGCTGTCGGTGGCCTCGACGTGGTCGAGCTGCCTGGCGGTCTCGCGCAGGGCGGTGATGGTGTGGCTCATGAGGAATTTCACCCCCGCCGCCTCACACAGCTTGACCAGCTCGCGCGCGAAGCGGTTGGCATCGCCCGATTCGTCTTCGGCGGTGTAGGTGGCGCCGGCCAACTGGTTGCGGATATGGGCCAACGCGGGTTCAATCTTGATCGCCTCTTCGGCGCTGATCACCTGGCGCTCGCAACCCAGGGCACGCATCTGCTCGGCCGGGCCGTGCGAGGCGTCAAATTCTTTTTGCGAGGTGTAGAAATGCAGGATGCCCTGCGTGCGTTCATCGTAAGACAGCCCGGTGGCGCGGCGCAAATCTTGCAGCATGCTGCGGCTGTAGGTGCCCAGGCGCACGATCTGTTCGATGTTGTGCCGCGTGCGCGCGGGCGTGCATTCGCGCATGAATTGCAGGCCCCAGAGCCACTGGCGCATGTCCGCCCGGATGCGAAAGAGCAGAGGCGCATCTTCCTTGCCCAGCCATTGCAAGACCTTGAGCGGCGCGCTGGGGTTGGCCCAGGGTTCGGCATGACTCACCGAGATCTGGCCGCCGTTTGCAAAGCTGGTTTCAGCCGCCGGGTTGGCCTGGCGATCGACCACGGTGACTTCGTGGCCAAGTTGCGAGAGGTAATAGGCGGAGCTGACGCCGAGCAGGCCGCTGCCAAGTACGAGAACTTTCATTGAAAAGCCTTTTGAAGAGTCGCTGAAAAGCAGGCGTGACGGGATCAATTTCGATCCCCGCACAGCCGCTCCCCCTGTCCTTGGTACCTGAGAGATTCACACCCAGCCACGGCGGCTGGGCATTTGCTCCTTCGGTGCGCCCTGCGCCTTTTTGCAAAGGCGAAGGCGGCTCTCCAGACGGCAATCAACAAAAACTGACAGTGGTGGTGACCTGAGCGTTCATGGGAGTTTGCGCCTTCGGTGGATGTGGCAATCAATTCGCAACATGCAAAATATTGCTACATCACTCTCCTGTCGGTATGAACTATAATACATATGCTCACGCAAGGCAAGCGTTCAATACGGCAAATGGGCTGATAAAGATCGGTGTTTACCCGTGTTTTGGGCGCTGCTTTTCGGTTTGCCGAGCCTTGATGCGGCGGGCAGGTCAGGTAAGCCGCTGCGAGCGTTACTGTGCGGGCAAGGCCAGCGTGACCCCCGCCGCCTGGATCACGGCCGCATACCGCGCTGTTTCGGCGTTGACAAAGCTGGCAAATCCGCCGGGGCTTAAGGTTGGGACTTCATTGCTGCCCAGCAACACCAGCTTCTCGCGCAGTTCCGGCAGCGCCATCACGCGGTTGATTTCGGCATTGAGCCGCTGGACGACCTCCGCCGGTGTTCTGGCCGGAGCAAACAGTCCAAACCACCCTGTGACCTCAAAACCCGCCACGCCCTGTTCTTGCACCGTCGGCAAATCCGGCATGGCGCTGGAGCGTTTGGTGCCGGTCTGGGCAATCAGGCGCAGTTTGCCGTCTTTCACAAACGGGGCCACGGCCAGGTTGCTGTTGAACATCAGCTGCACCTGGCCGCCAGCCAGGTCGGTGAGTGCGGGTGCCGCACCCCGGTAGGGCACGTGCAGCATCTTGATGCCGGCCATCTGGCCCAGCATTTCGCCTGCCAGATGCAGCGTGTTGCCAATGCCGGCCGAGGCGTAGGTGACGCCCCCCGGGTTCTTGCGGGCGTGCTCGACCAGCTCGGCAATGTTTCGCACCGGCAAACTGCTGTGAACGGCGATCACCATCGGGCCGGGCGGCACGATTTGCGCCACGGGCACAAAATCCCGCGCCGTGTCGTAGGGCAATTTAGGGTACAGCGAGGCGTTGCTGGCGTGGGCCGCGCTGGCAAACAAGAACGTGTGCGCGTCGGTGGATTTGGCGACAAAGTCGCTGGCAATGATGCCGTTGGCGCCGGGTTTGGCGTCCACAATCACCGGCTGGCCCAGCGCGGCGGTGAGCCGTTCGGCCATCAGGCGCGCCACCACATCAGAAGTGCCGCCAGGCGGGAAGGGAATGACGATGCGCACGGTGCGCTCAGGCCAGGTGGCGGCGTGCAGCTGCG
>JANMMR010000078.1:0-10321 GCA_031373455.1 Rhodoferax sp. | reverse complement strand
CTCACGGGGGAAGAGTTTCACGATTTTGCCGGTTCCGTGGTGGTGCATGCGGTAGGCGGCTGGATGGCTTTGCCGGCTGTGATCTTGCTCGGCGCGCGTTACAACCGCTACCGCAAAGACGGCTCCATCAGCGCGCACCCGCCGTCCAACATTCCGTTCCTGGCGCTGGGCGCCTGGGTGCTGACCGTGGGCTGGTTTGGCTTCAACGTGATGAGCGCGCAGACGATCGACAAAATCTCCGGCCTCGTTGCTGTGAACTCATTGATGGCGATGGTCGGCGGCACCATTGTGGCGCTGCTGCTGGGCAAAAACGACCCCGGCTTCATCCACAACGGCCCATTGGCCGGCCTGGTGGCGGTGTGCGCCGGCTCGGACCTGATGCACCCGCTGGGCGCGCTGGTGGTGGGCGGCGTGGCAGGCGCCATCTTCGTGGTGATGTTCACACTCACGCAAAACAAATGGAAGATCGACGACGTGTTGGGCGTCTGGCCGTTGCACGGCCTGTGCGGCGCCTGGGGCGGTATCGCGGCGGGCATTTTTGGCAGCAAGGCGCTCGGTGGCCTGGGCGGTGTGAGCTTCGGCGCGCAGCTCATCGGCACGGCGATGGGTGTGGCTTGGGCCGTCGTGGGCGGGCTGGTGGTTTACGGCATTCTCAAGGCGACCATGGGATTGCGGCTCTCGCCGGAAGAGGAGTTTGAAGGCGCCGATGTGTCGATCCACAAGATTGGCTCGACGCCTGACCGGGAAGTGAACTGGTAAAGCCTTTTGGCGTCAATAGTTAACATGGGTGTTAATTATTGACGCTAAATTGACAAAATTTCAAAAAACAAGATTTTTAGGCCTCTAAGTCACGAATTATATAGATAGTTTGCTATATTTATAATAGCAAAACATCTTTTGACCGACAACGCGCGTCAATTGCCGGCATCACCCACCGTGAGCGGCAGTTTGCGCTCGGTCACCCAGTCGTGCAGCGCCAGCATCACCGTGCGTTCGCGCCCCACAAACCCATGCTGCGTGCGGGCTTCACATGGGTCGCCCCGGACGTCCGCCGCGCCTTGCACCGTGATCAGCGGCACCGCGCCGCGGCGCGCGGTCACACCCGCGTAACGCGTGACCACACAGGGATCGTCTTTGTGGTGGATGAAGAGTTGCGGCATGCTGGCAAGCGACCAGTCAAACGTGCCCATCGCCTGGCCGTGGCTGGCGCGCCGGGGTGCATCGGTCATGGTGGCGGTGTGGATGGCGCCGTCCACCTGTCCGGCCAGCCCGCGCGCAAGAAACGAGGTCGAGACCGTGCCGTAACTCGTACCGGCCATGTACACCTGGCGTGCCGCGAAGTGGGTCTTGACGGCGCTCACCGCCTCGGCGATGTCGGCCACGTGTTGCGCCGAGCTGCGGTAGGCGTCGTCACAGCGGTCCTGCTGGTCGCTGGGGCAATCAACAGCCACCGTGAAGACTTTGTCGCTGTTCAGGTGGCGCCGGGCGCGGATCAAAAAGTTGCCCCCCATGCTGGAGACCACGGCGCCGTTTTCCTCGCGCAGTTTGAGTATGCCGGGGTAACCGGCAAAGAGCAGCACGGCGATGCCCGGCTTGGAGCCTGTGCGCTGGCTCACCAGCAGGTTCAGGTCAACGCCGCGCGTGAGGCGCACCCGGTGCAAGGTTTCCGTCAGGCCTTCGCTGGCACCGCTGCCCTGGGCCCAGGTTGGCTGCGTCCAGACTGTCAACAAGAAAAAAAGAGATGGAAATAGCGCTTTCACTTGGTGGCTTTCAGAGTTCTGAGTCCCAATGGAATTTGTGCAGCACGCGGTGGGCGATCGGGGTCACGATGAGCGCGGTGCTGATGATGAACACCAGCCCGGCATAAAGCGCGTAACAACCGGCAAACAGTTTCCCGGCGTCCGTTGCCAGCTCGTCAACCGGCCCCATGCCACCCAGCAACATGGCCGCATTGAGAAAGGCGTCGACCACCGGCAAGTTTTCAAAATGCATGTAGCCCCACATGCCCAGTGCCAGCGAGAACGCCAGCAGCCCCAGAGCGGCGGCCAGATGCGCCGCCAGGCGCGTGGCAAAAGCGGCGGATCGCAAGGGTTTTTGGGTTCGGGGCTCGTACATGGCGTGCGCTCGCAGTGGCTCCTTACAGTGACGATGAAGCGGGTGGCTGCCACTCTAACCGAATCGGGCGTATAAACAAGGCAGGAGGACAACACGCATGACTGCACCCGTGCTCATCGCCCCGCGCGCCCACGACCTGGGCGGCGGTTTCACCGTGCGCCGGGTGTTGCCGGCAGCCCAGCGCCAGGCCGTGGGCCCCTTTTTGTTTTTTGACCATTTCGGGCCGGTCACGGCCGGCCCAGACGACAACCACGATGTGCGGCCCCACCCGCACATCGGCCTGGCCACGGTGACTTACCTGTTTGAGGGCGCCATGCTGCACCGCGACTCCACCGGCGTGGTGCAGCGCATCGAGCCGGGCGCCATCAACTGGATGACCGCCGGGCACGGCATCGTGCATTCGGAGCGCACGCCCGACGACCTGCGCGGCCGTTTCCGTACCAGCCACGGCGTGCAGCTGTGGGCCGCCTTGCCGCCGGCGCATGAGGAAGACGCGCCGTCGTTTGAGCATACGCCGGCCGCTCTGATTCCGGAAGTCAACCTGCCGGGCGCTTGGGTGCGCGTGTTGATTGGCAGCGCCTTTGGCGCGACTTCGCCGGTACATACCTTGTCGCCCACGGTGTACCTGGACATCCAGTTGCAAGCGGGCGCTAGGCTGGCGATTCCCGCAATGGCCCAGGAGCGCGCGGTGTACAGCGTCGACCACGGTTTTTCGCTCGACGGGGCCGCCATTGCGGCGCAGCACATGGCAGTGCTGCACGACCAAAGCGCGCCCGTGGTGCAGGCGGTGCACGACACCCGTCTGGTGCTGGTCGGCGGCGCGCCGCAGGGGCACCGCTTCATGGTCTGGAATTTTGTGGCCAGCCGCAAGGAGCGGATTGTTCAGGCCCAGGAGGACTGGCAGGCACAGCGGTTTGAGAAGGTGCCCGGCGACCTGGAATTCATTCCCTTGCCGCAAAACCGGCCGCAGTGAGGTCTTTGCAGCAAATGCCTTTTCAGTGCAGCATGATCCCGCCGGCAACGGCGCTTTTGCCGGCGCGTGCCGGTGGCACACACAGCCCGCAGACATAGGTGCTCGCGTGGGTGTGTGGCTCGGTGACAAAATGGCCGCCGCAGCGGGTGCACGCGGTGGTGGAGAGGCGCTGGGTGTCGATGAACTTCACCAGCCGCCAGGCGCGTGTGATCGACAACAAGGGTGCCACGGCGCAGCTTTCCACCTGCTCGGTGTAGAGCTTGAAGGCCTTCATGATGAGGTCGATGTCGTCCAGTGCGCTGGCTTTGCCCAGGTATTCGTGAATCGCCAGAAACAGCGAGGCATGGATGTTGGGTTGCCAGGAGAGGAACCAGTCGATCGAAAACGGCAACTGGCCTTTGGCTGGCGAGTGCCCGGCCACTTCCTTGTACAGGCGCAAAAGGCGCTCGTAAGACAGGTCGGTTTCAGACTCCAGTACCTGCAGGCGCGCGCCAAGCTGGATCAGCGCGACCGCGCGCGCCACCTGGCGCGAATCCGACAACACACTTTTGTTTGCCACCATGGGTAACGGGTTGGGTTATGGAAGGAGGGGGGAGGACTGGAGACGGATCAGAGGGCTTCGGCGTACCGGCTGGCCATCAGGATGCTGGCGTGCAGCTTGTTGGCGCCTTCGTTGCCGGCCTTGTTCGCTTGGCCGCTCAGGCCATGGTTGGTCAGCAGGCTCCAGACCAGGTCGTCGTCCACACGCATGCGGCACAGCAGCATGTTGCCTTGCGCCACCTTGAGCACCTGCGAGGGCGAGAGGTTGACGACCAGGTCGGCCGCGTCTTCAGACAGCCCCAGCCGGTACAGGGCTTCAGCGCGGTCGGCGCGAATCAGGTTTTGCGCCAGCATCAGGTAGGTGAGGTTGGCTTCGCGGATTTCGGCCAGCAGTTGTTCGTTTTTCATGGTGTTCTCCTCGAGGGTCCGCAGCAATGGCACTGGGTTTGAAGGAATGCCGATGCCACAGATTTTGCTCAGCCGCAACGCGCGGGCGGCTCGGAAACCGGCTGTAAGGCCTGTCAGGCAAATTCCTACAGCCCGGGCGAAGGCGGAGGTAAGTGACTTTCAACCGGTTGTTACAGCGGCCAGCGGAATTGACGGGTGTTTTGCGGGCAACTCAGGCCATTGGCGCTCAGCGCAAACAGTATGCTTCTCCTCCATGAAACGTACTTCTCACCAGCCATCGCCATGCACACGCCACTGATCGACCACTTCAAGGCGATTGAAGACGGCAGCCGGCGCATGTTGGCCGCCGCCCATGCGGGCGACTGGCACGGCGTGGCGCAGATCGAAACCGACTGCGCAGCCATGATCCAGGGCCTCAAGCGGCAAGCCCAACAAGGTGGCCAGGAGGCCGCGCTGTTGCCATTGGAGCGGCAGGAGAAACAACGTATTCTGCAGCGCATTTTGGGTGTGGACGCCCAGATCCGCTGTCTGGTTGAAGCCGGCCTGTTGGTTGCGGCTGGCGATGCACTGGCGAATCCTTTGGCCCCCCTGAACCCCAAAGTGCTGCATTGATGCGCCGCATGCTGAACGCCCGATGACGCCCCGATGACTCCATTCGACACGCTGCACAACGCCGCTGCCCTGATGCTGTTGCTGGGCAAGGAGGAAGCCGCGTCGATTTTTGGGCAGTTGCCGCCGGAGCAGGCGCATCAATTGAAAGTGGCGATCGCCGAAGTGGCGCAGCGGCCCAAACCGCCCGCACCCAGCCCGCTGGATCTGGATGTGAACTTCGATGAGTTTGAAGATTCCGCCGAACGACAGAGCCGCCTGGTCAAAGACTCCAGCCGTTACGTGCGCGCGATGTTGAACCAGGCCTTCGGCCTGAACACGGCAGCGGCCGAGTCGCCAGGCGCAGGCGAGGGCGAATCGACCCCATTTGTACCCTCGATGCCGTTCGAGCCGCCGGTGCAGGGCGCCGGGCTGGAGCGGCTCAGACGTGCCGAGCTGGCCACCATCGTGCAAATGCTGGTGGCGGAGCACCCGCAAATCGCCGCCGCCATCCTGACGCTGCTGGATCTGGACGTTGCCACGCGCGTATTGCAGAACATTCCGCCGCGCCAACGCACCGACATTGTTCAGCGCATCGCCCGCACGCAACTCATCAACCCGGCGGCGCTGGATACGCTGGACGAGATGCTGGTGAGCCTGCTCGATGAGCGCGAAGCGCGACGCCGAGGCGCGCAAAGCGGCGCGCGCCGCGCGGCCATGCTGATCAGCGGCATGGGCGCCCACATCGAGGCCTCGGTGCTGGAGTCGATTGACAGCACCGATCCGGCGCTGGCCCAACGCATTCTGGACAAGATGCACCAGGAGCAGCGGCCATGACCGACACCGCCATTCCCAAGGAGCCGCTCGTCACCGAGCAAAAAGACTTGTTGTCCAAGGCCGAGATCGACGCCTTGTTCGAGGGCTTGGGTGGCGTGAGCCAGGCTGGCGATGCGACGGGGGCCGACACCAACGCGTTTGGCGGCGCGGCCGAAGCATCCGATGGCCTCTTTCCATTTGACTGGCAGAGTTTGCCGCATCTCGTGCGCGGGCCGACTCCGGCGCTGGAGGTGGTCAACCTGCGTTTGTTGCGGGGCCTGCAAAGCGCTTTGCCGCTGCTGTTCGGCCGCGCGCTGGACGTCTCGCTGCAGTCCGCCACTTCAAAGCGTTACGCTGATTTCCTGCTTGAGACCCCGAATCCCTCGGGTTGCGCGGTTGTCAACTTGCGGCCGCTGGCCGGGCAGGGTTTGCTGGTGTGTGACCTGGCATTGGCGGATGTGCTGGTGGACCTGCTGTACGGCGGCAGCGGCAAAGCGCAGGGCCCGCCAGACGCGCGCAGTTTTGTCTCGATCGGTCAGCGTGCCGTGCAGCGGCTGATGGGCGCGCTGATGGCCAGTTGCTCGCAGGCCTGGCATGGCGTGGCGGGTTTGAATTTTGAACTCGATCGGCTCGAAACCCAGGCGCGAGCGGCCAACATCGCCACGGCGCTGGACCGCGTTCACCTGAGCGTGTTTCAAGTTCAGGTGGCGGAAGCGGTGGGCTCGCTGTCGGTGTGCCTGCCCCTCGCCAGCCTGGCACCCATCCGCGATATCGCGCTGGCACCGTCATGGGGCGATTTCGTCCATGTCGATCGCCGCTGGTTGCCCGTGCTCACGCGGGAAGTGCCTGCATTGAACGTGCCGCTGCTGGCCCGTTGTGTGCCGCTGGAGACCCGCCTGGCCGACTTGCTGGCTTTGCGCGCCGGGGACTTCATTGCCCTGGGTGAAGAGCCCCAGCTGCTGAGCACGCCAGAAGGTTTGCCGCTGTTTGAAGGCCGGCTCAAATCGAAATCCGGCCGCCAGGCGATCCAGATTGAACGCGCCCTGACCGACGCCATCGATGGGGGCACGCCGTGAGCGCGGAGCCAGACCTCACACCCGAACGCCCGCCCGCACCGGCAGATCTCACGCGGGTGCTGGACATTCCGGTGCAGCTCTCGGTGGAACTGGGCCGCACCAAAATGCCGATCCGCCAGATCCTTCAGCTCGGCGCGGGTTCCGTGGTGGAGTTGGGCACGGTGGCCGGTGAACTGGTGGACGTGCTGGTCAACGGTCACCTGATCGCCCGCGGTGAAATTGTGGTGATGAACGGCAAATTCGGCGTGCGCCTCACCGACGTGGTGACCGCCGCTGAACGCGTGACCAGCCTGTCGAAAAACTGAAAGCGGTAGAACGGGCCTTAAACCAGCCCGTTGCGGATGGCGTAGACCGTCAGCTCGGCGTTGTTGGCGAGTTTGAGTTTTTCCAGCAACCGGGAGCGGTAGACACTCACCGTTTTCGGGCTCAGCATCAGTTCCTGGGCGATGTCGGCGAGGCGTTTGCCCGAACCGATTTTGACCAGCGTCTGCATCTCGCGTTCGCTCAGGGCGTCATGCAGGCTGGCGTCTGCGGGCGCGTTGAGGCTCTCCACCAGCATTTGCGCAACTTCCGGCGTGACGTATTTGCGGCCCTGCATCACGGTGCGCACGGCGCGGGCCAGGTCGGCCGGGTCGCCGCCCTTGTTCAGGTAACCCTGGGCACCGGCGCGCAGGCAGCGGATCGCGTACTGGTCTTCCGGGAACATCGAGACGATGAGGGTTTTCACGTCCGGATGGGATTCCCGCACGCTGGCCAGCACCTCCAGGCCGCCGCGCCCGGTGAGGTTCAGGTCCAGCAGCAACACGTCGCACGGGTGGTTGCGAAGGGCTTCGCGCACTTCGGAATAACTGCCCGATTCGGCCACCACCTTGATGTCAACGGCCTCACTCAGGGTGTCGCGGATGCCGCGGCGCAGCATGGCGTGGTCGTCGCACAGAATCACGCGGATCATGGGATGGCCCCTTCTGCCGGGGCAAACTGGGAGTCCAGCAGCGTTGAGTCCAGTGCGTCCAGCGGAACCGAGAGGATGATAGAGGTGCCGCCAGCGCCCGAGCTGATATCCAGCCAGCCACCGACGGTGCGGGCGCGTTCGCTCAAACCCTTGAGGCCAAACGATTTGGGTTTGGCCAGAGCGGCGTCGGCAATGCCGCAACCGTTGTCGGCCACTTCAAGTGTCAACACACCGCCCGCGTCCGAGAGGTCGACCTTCACCCGGCTGCAGGCAGCGTGTTTGGCGATGTTGGTGAGCGCTTCCTGGGCGGTTCGGTAGGCCGTGAGCTCAATGCCGCGCGCGAACCCAGGCGATGCCAAGCTCGCGTAACTGCCGCTGGACAACACCGTCGGGATGCCATTGCGTTTTTCAAACCCGGTGCACAACCACTCCAGTGCGGGCACCAGGCCCTGGTCGAGGATCGCCGGGCGCAGGTTCATCATGATGGCCTGGCTGGCTGACAAGGCCTGCTGCACCATGCCGCCGGCCTGGCGCGCGTGTTCCAGCGTGAGCGCATCCTGGTTGTTGCGCGTGATCCAGGCGAGGTCAAAACCGATGGCAGCGAGCGCGCCACCGATCTCGTCGTGAATTTCGCGCGCGATGGCAGCCCGCTCCTTTTCAATGGCGCGTTGAAGCTGGGCGGCGAACTCGGCGAGGCGTTTTTCGGATGCAGCCAATTCGGCGTCGGCGCGTTGTTTGTCCAGCAGGGTTTGGTGCACCTCGATGGCGCGCTGGAGCACCGGGCCGAGCCGGCCCAGGTCATTTTTGGAGAGGTAGTCGCTGACGCCAAGTTTGATGGCTTCGACGGCAGCACGTTCGCCGATAGCGCCCGACAGCAGCACAAAGGGTGGTTTGGACGCCTGGCGCTGCAGGCAGGCCCAGGCGTCCAACGCCGTGAATCCCTGCAGGTTGTAATCGGCAAGGATGAGGTCGGTGGACCCCAGCTGCAACTGCTGTTCGAACTCGGCAAGGGAATCGACCCGCTGCAGCGTGCAGACCAAGCCTGCTTTGGCCAGGGCGCGTGCGGCAAGCTGGTGGTCCGGTGCGGAGTCTTCCAGATGCAGGATGCAGAGTGGCGGGGCGGGCGACTGGGTGGCGGTGTCTGGCATGCTGGGCTGGATTATCCGGTGCGCCTCAATCGGGGAGTGTCAGGCCGTCTCGACCTGCACCAGGCAATCGTAAAACGTGGGTGCGCGGCCCATGTCGGTGAGCCGCTGGCTGGTCAGCTGGTTGACGTTGTGGCCGTCGAGCCCGAATTTGCGCCACCAGACGCCCAGACCGTTGACGACGCCCGGCCGCGCTCTGGTGCTCACCCGGACCCTGCAGCAATAACTGCCGCGCTGGTTGAATATTTTTACCACCGAGCCAGACTGGATGCCGCGCGGCGCGGCATCGGATGCGTGCATTTCGAGGATGGGTTCGACTTCAATCGCGCGCAGGCTTTTCACGTTGACAAAGCTGGAGTTCAGAAAATTGCGGGCTGGCGGCGAAATCATAGCCAGCGGGAATTCGGTAGACGTGCCAACTGCTTCGTGGTTGCCCAGGTGATCGGGCAGGCCGTCGATGCCCTGTGCGGCCAGGCGGGCGCTGAAAAACTCGCATTTACCGGACGGGGTGGGGAAGTTGCCGTGCGCGAACGGTGCGGCGGCCACATTCAGCGGCACGAAGCCTTTGTTCAAGATCTGGTTGAAATCAACTTTGTCGCCGTAAGCCTGGCGGCACAGCGTTTCGTCGGAATCCGCAAAGCAGGGTTCGGTGAACCCCATGCGCGCTGCCAGTTCGCGGAAGATCTGGGTGTTGGGCAGGGCTTCGCCCAAAGGCGCAATGGCCGGCCGGTTGAGCAACACATCGGTGTGCCCGTAGGCCATGTGGATATCCCAATGCTCCAACTGCGTGGTGGCGGGCAGCAGGTAGTCGGCGTAATCGGCGGTATCGGTCTGGAAATGCTCGAGCACAACGGTGAACAGGTCTTCCCGGCAAAAACCCAGAACCACTTGCCCTGAATCGGGCGCCACGGCTACCGGGTTGCTGTTGTAAACAACCAGTGCTTCGATCTGCGGCCCAAATTCGGCCGATGCCGGTCGCAGCAGGTCCTCGCCAATGGTGCTCATGTTGACGGTGCGGGGCGTTTTGCCAGCCAGCAAATCCGGGCGTTGCAGCGCCGCTTTGTCGTAAACAAATTCTCCGGAACTGGACAACAAAACGCCGCCCGCGCGGTGGCGCCAGGCGCCTGTGAGCGCGGGCAGGCAAGCGATGGCGCGCACCGCATTGCCGCCGCCGCGCACGCGCTGCAGGCCATAGTTCATGCGGATGGCGGCCGGCTCGCCACGTTTGAAACATCTGCCGTAGTCCGCGGCCAGGGATTTGACTTGCTCTTCCGAGATGCCGCACACCGAGGCCGCGCGAGCGGGCGGCCATTGCAGGGCACGCTCGCGCAACCGGTCCCAGCCCAGGGTGTGGTCACGCAGGTAGTCGTGGTCCAGCCAGTCGTTCGCAATCAATTCGTGCATTACGGCCAAAGCCAGCGCCGCGTCCGTTCCCGGCAGAAGCGCGATGTGCTCGTGGCATTTTTCAGCGGTCTCGGATCGGCGCGGGTCAATGCAGATCAATTTGGCGCCCCGGCGTTTGGCCTCCTGTGCGTAGCGCCAGAAATGCAGGTTGCTGCCAATCGAGTTGCTGCCCCAGATCAGGATCAGCCTGGATTCGGCGAAATACTCCACCCGCATGCCGACCTTCGCGCCCAGGGTTTGCACCAGCGCCTCTGAGCCGGCGGCCGAGCAGATGGTGCGGTCCAGTTGGGCCGCGCCCAGCCGG
>JANMMR010000034.1:0-4228 GCA_031373455.1 Rhodoferax sp. | reverse complement strand
CCGTACAAAGACACCGCCGGCCCGGCCGTCAACCCGCTGATCAAGATCATCAACATCGTGGCGCTCTTGATCGTGCCCTTGATGATGCAGATCCACGGCGACAAAGCCGTGAAGGCCACCTCTGGCAGCGGTGAAGTCGTGGTTGCGGCTCCAGGCTCGGCGCCCGGCTACGACACCGGCACCGTCGCGGCCCCCGCCGCTGCCCCGGCAGCAGCCAAAGTTGACCCGGCCGCCAAGTCCGACGCCGCCATGCTCGCCGCCGCTCAGGCCGCCTCAGACGCGGCCTCGGTGAAAGTGGACGCCGGCGTGGTCAAGTTCTACTTTGCATCCGGCAAGGCGGACTTGGCCGCCGGTGGCAAAGACGCCCTGGTCGAAGTGGTCAAAGGCGTTCTGGCCGGCAAAAAAGCCGTGATCAGCGGCTTCGTTGACGGCAGTGGCGACCCCGTGAAAAACGCCGAGCTGGCCAAACAACGCGCCTTCGCCGTGCGTGACCTGCTCAAGATCATTGGTGTGCCGGAAGACAAGATCGAGCTCAAGAAGCCGGAGGACATCAAAGCCGGCGCGACTTCGGCCGCCGAAGGCCGCCGTGTTGAAGTGAGCCTGATGTAAATTACCCCGTCCGGGTTATGTCGAAGGGCCCGCCATCGCGGGCCTTTCTTTTTTGTGAAGCCGAAACCATGCAACTGAACTTCATTGCCAACCGCCCCGAGCTGTCGTCCAGCGGCCGCGTGATCCCTATGATCGATCCGTCGTATGGCGCGCCGTTTGACGAGATCCAGCGCTCCAACGCGGACGACATCGACACCGCCGTGCAAGCCGCTCGCCAATGCCTGGACACCGTTTGGTGCAAGCTGAGCGGCGCTGAGCGTGGCCGCCTCTTGATGAAACTCTCGGTGGCTGTGAACGACCACGCCCAGGAGCTGGCGCTGATCGAGCAGCGCGATTGCGGCAAGCCCAACACCCAGGCGCGCGCCGATGCGGTGGCGCTGGCGCGTTACTT
This sequence comes from Rhodoferax sp., assembly GCA_031373455.1. Lineage (GTDB taxonomy): Bacteria > Pseudomonadota > Gammaproteobacteria > Burkholderiales > Burkholderiaceae_C > JANYCG01. The sequence continues at coordinate 3,228 of JANMMR010000034.1, read as the reverse complement.
CGAGTTCTACGCCGGCGCCTGCGACAAACTGCATGGCGACACGATTCCCTACCTCGACGGCTACAGCGTGCTCACCTGGCGCGAACCGCACGGCGTCACCGGCCACATCATTCCCTGGAATTACCCGATGCAGATTTTTGGCCGCAGCGTGGGCGGCGCGCTCGCGGCCGGCAACGTGTGTGTGGTCAAACCTTCGGAAGACGCCTGCCTCTCGCTCTTGCGGGTGGCCCAGTTGGCGGCAAACGTCGGCTTCCCGGCCGGCGCGATCAACATCGTGACCGGCCTGGGGCACGAAGTCGGCGACGCGCTGGCGCGGCACAGCGGCATTGACCACATCAGCTTCACCGGCAGCCCGAGCGTTGGCACCAAGATCCAGCAAGTCGCCGCTGAACGCCATTGCCCGGTGACTCTGGAGCTCGGCGGCAAAAGCCCGCAAATCGTGTTTGCCGATGCCGACCTGGACGCGGCGATCCCGATGCTCATCAACGCCATCGTGCAAAACAGCGGGCAAACCTGCTCTGCCGGTTCGCGCCTCTTGGTCGAGCAATCGATCTACGAGCCGTTGTTGGCGCGGCTGGGCCAGGCCTTTGAAAACCTGCGCGCCGGGCCTGCGGCCATGAACCTCGAGTTGGGCCCCTTGATCCGCCAGTCGCAACAGCAACGCGTCTGGGATTTCCTCTCCGACGCGCAAGTGGCCCACATCCCGATGGTGGCGCAGGGCCGCGTGGTCGATGAGGCGCCTGAAGCCGGGTATTACCAGGCGCCGACGCTCCTGCGCGATGTGCCGGTGATGCACCGCCTGGCGCAGGAAGAAGTCTTTGGCCCGGTGCTGTGCGCCATGCCGTTTGGCGACGAAGACGACGCCGTGCAGCTCGCCAACGCCACCCAGTTTGGCCTGGTGGCGGGCATCTGGACACGCGACGGCGCGCGCCAGTTCCGCATGGCCAAACGGGTGAGGAGCGGCCAGGTGTTCATCAACAACTATGGCGCCGGTGGTGGTGTGGAGTTGCCTTTTGGCGGTGTCAAATCAAGCGGTTACGGGCGCGAAAAAGGTTTTGAGGCGCTTTTGGGCTTCACCACACTCAAAACGGTGGCAATCAAACACGGGTAAGGCCGATTTCGTACACTCGGGGATGCTCAAAAAATTTGGATTTGGCCGCGACGCGTCCGCTGGCAAAACGCCACCGCAGCCAGGCGCGCAAGCGGGCCCTGCGCACCAGGCGCTACCTGCCTACCGCGAGATGCTTCGCGTGGCGGTGAAGGGAACTCTGAGCCAAAACGGCATGGGCGCCGCTTGGGTGGGCTGCGAAGTGGGCTTTGTAGCCGAGCCGAGGCAGCCGGGCGAAGCTGCCGCACTGGATATCCGCCTCATCGTCCAGGTTTGGCGCGAAGACCTGTTGCGTTACCTGCCGGCCTTGCAGCGCAACATTCTGGAAGCCCTGGCCCGCGCTGAGCCCGGCATGGACCACAGCCGCCATCGGGTGAGTTGGGCGTTTTCGCCGGACTGTGGCTGCAAAGTGCACGATCTGCCGCTCGCTGCGAGTTGGACCGGCAGCCCCGGAGTGCCCCACAAAACCGGGGCACCCAAAGCGGCCAGCCGGCGTTTTGACCTGCCGCCCTCGGATTTCGACCAGGCCCGGGACGCGCGCGACGACATTCCCTCGATCTTTTCCGCCACAAATACCGGTTTTTTGAACACCGACATCGTCGGCTTGCCCAAACCCCACAAATGAGCGGCGCTGGTGTTGCCTTTGCGCAAATCCTGCCGAATCGTTTCAAATTAGTCAAAAACCATAGCGTCTGAGTGCTAATATACGGGGCTTGGCGCGTGAAACTCCATGGTGCTTGCCGGTTACGCGCACCTTCAATCGGCGCTGGCCGCAAGCAACATCAAAGGCAACCATGTTCAAAATTTTCGGCTTCGGCCGCGCGAACCCACACACCCCGCAAGCGGCCCAAGCCGGCAGCGACCGGGGCGCCACAACCCGCCAGCACACCGACATCCAGCGCGAGCTGGTGCGTGTGGTGCTCAAGGACACCCTGCGCATGCACGGCGTTCCCGGCGCCTGGCTCGGTTGCGAGGTGACGGCCCTCTCAGGCCGCGCCCGCAGCGAAGACATCCTCGTGCGTCTGGTGATGTTGACCTGGAACGAGTCGCTGTTGAAGTACCTGCCGGTGCTGCAGCAGCAGTTGATCGTCGGTCTGGACCGCTTTGAGCCGTCGATTGACCATTCCAAATACGTGGTGTCGTGGCAGTTTGCACCAGATTGCGGCTGCCCGCACACCCAGATGCCCGACGCCAAAACCTGGGGCGCCGAGGCCTCTGCGCCGCCCTCCATCGTGAATTGGGAAACCAATGCCAAGGGCGCTGAAGCCGCCACCCAGGCTGCTCCCGCCAAACCCAAGTTCGACTTGCCTTCAACCGCGCTGGACCGCACGCCGACCACCTTTGCCGCAACCGAACCGAGCCCACTGCCGGCTGCCGCATCCGCAGCTCCGCCCAAACCCAAGTTTGACCTGCCACCCTCGGAAAAAGACGCCATGCCGTCCAACTTCGCCCCAACCGAGCCCGGGCCACTGCGATAAGGCAATCCGGCGCGCGCCGATCTTTTCACCGGACTTCACCGGGATATACCGGGTTTTGCCGGGTTTTGCCGGGTTTTGCAGGTTGTCGCGGCGTTCTCAGGGGCTTCGTGGTTTCCGGCAATTTTTGATGAATTGTTAACATCCATGTTAACAAATTTGCCATTTTTCGGGATTGTGTCGAATTTTCAAGCTTTTTCGACAACCAAGTCACGAAGACAATCATTTGTTTGCTATATATATTATAGCAAATAGAATCAATAGCTGAAACCGGCCGCAAACTGGCCCGCAAAGTCCGTCTGCGGGTGGTCCGGCTGGCTGGTAGACACCGCCCCTTCCCTGTTCATCCACCGCTCTGAAAGGCAACAACATGCGCGTCAAAGGCAAATCAATCATCGTCACGGGTTCCGGTGGCGGCATCGGCGAAGGCATCGCCAAACGACTGGCCGCCGAGGGCGCGCAGGTCATCGTCAATGACATCAACGCCAAAAGCGGCCAGGACGTGGTGGCGCAAATCGTCGCAGCCGGCGGCGTGGCTTCGTTTTTCGCGGCTGACGTGACCCAATCGGCCGACGTCAAGGCGCTGGTTGCAGCGGCCGTTTCGCGTTACGGCAAACTGGACGTGATGGTCAACAACGCCGGCTG
>JANMMR010000632.1:0-4580 GCA_031373455.1 Rhodoferax sp. | reverse complement strand
CTCACCAACATCGCGCAGTTGCTGCAACAGCGCCCGGACCTCGCCCGGCGCGTGGGCCAGCTGGTCTGGATGGGCGGCAGCGCGGGTGCGGGCAACCACACGGCTGCGGCAGAGTTCAACGCCGCTGTGGACCCGGAGGCGATCCAGGTGGTGCTGGACGCCGGCCTGCCCTTGCAGATGGTCGGGCTCGACGCCTGCCGCCAGGTGCGTGTGCATGCTGGCGATGCCCAGGCGCTGCGCGAAACCGCTACCGACCGCGGCGCGGTGCTGGCAGATTTGCTGCTGGGTTACGTTCACATCGCCAGCCCCGACGGCAGCCTGCCCATGTCGCTGTATGACCCGACCGCCGCAGCTGCTATGGTCTGCCCACAGGCCATGGCCTGGCGCGAAGCCCATGTGGTAGCCGAGTGCGAGGGCCGCCACACGCGCGGCATGACGGTGGTGGAGTTCCGCGTGCCACGCAAAGCTGCAGCCAATGCGCGCGTGGCCAGCGTGGCGGACGAAGCAGCGCTGCGCAGCGTCGTGTTGGCTGCACTGCACAAAGCCGCTACGCAAAGGCAGCCATGACGTCGGCCATCGAGCGGTTTTGCCACGCCATTCCGAAGGTGGAGTTGCACTGCCACCTGCTCGGCACGGTGCGGGAAGCCACATTTCGGGCGCTTGCGCAACGCGCTGGCGCGCCCTTGAGCGAGGCTGACATCACCGCGTTTTACACCCGGGGCGAAAAGCCGGTGGGCGTGTTGCGTGTGTTGCGCGCGCTCGACGCATGGCTCCTGCGCACGCCCGACGATTTGCACCGCATCACCTACGAGTACCTGCAGGATGCCGCCGGCCACAACGTCAAATACGCCGAGTTTTTCTGGAACCCGACCGGCACGGTGCGGGAGTCGGGCATGTCGTACAGCCAAGCGCAGGGCGGCATGGTGCGTGCAATTCACGATGCCCACAAAGACTTTGGCATCATCGGCCGCTTGGTGCCCGCCATTGACCGCGAGGCGTCGCCGCAGGAGGCGCTGGAGATGGTGCGGTGGATGTGCGCGCACCGGCGTGAAGAGACAATTGGCCTGGGCATCGATTACCGCGAGGTAGACCGCCCGCCGGAGCTGTTTGTACAGGCGTATGCGCTGGCGCGCCAGGCTGGCTTCAAAACCACGGCACACGCGGGTGAATTTGGTTGCGCGTGGACAAATGTGAAAACCGCCGTCGAAGTGCTCCACGTGGACCGCATCGACCACGGCTACACCATCGTTGACGCACCAGACTTTGCCCAGGCGTGCATTGAGCGCGGGCTGGTTTTCACGGTGGTGCCAACCAACTCCTACTACCTGCGTACGCTGGCGCCGCACCGCTGGGCGCTGGACCACCCGATCCGCGCCATGCGCGCCTTGGGATTGGCCCTGCACCCCAACACCGACGACCCAACCCTGCACCACGTGAAACCCACACAGGCCTGGTTGATGATGCACCGCGATTTCGGCTTCACCCTGGCGGACCTGCGCCAGTGCATGTTGAACGGACTGAAGACCGCCTGGATCGACGACACACAGCGACGCGACTGGCAAGCCGAGTTCTGCGCGGCGTTTGACCGACAATCCGCCCTATGGGAACCCTCTACCTGATCCGCCACGGCCAGGCATCGTTTGGCGCCACCGACTACGACAACCTGAGCCCGCTGGGTCACCAGCAAAGTGTGCGGCTGGGGGAATACCTGGCCGGCAAAAACCTGAAGTTCGACGCCGTTCTGGTCGGCACACTCAAGCGCCATGCGCAAACCTTGGCCGGCATTCAGCAGGGAATGAAGGCAGAACAGGAGGCAATCCAGTGGCCCGGGCTCAATGAATACGACAGCCACGCTGTGATCTCGGCGATCCATCCCGAGCCGCTTGCAAAACCCGACACGCCCGAGATGTACCGCAACCACTTTCGCATCCTGCGCAATGGCCTCACCCAGTGGATGAACGGCGCCACCCAGCCCAAGGGCATGCCTTCGTACCCGGATTTCCAGAAGGGCGTAACGAGTGCGCTGGACCATGTGCGCACCCATCTGGGCGCCAATCCCGGCGGCAATGTCCTGATGGTTTCCAGCGGCGGCCCGATCTCGACGGCGGTCGGCCACATTCTGGGCACCACGCCTGAAATGACCATCGAGCTCAATTTGCGCATCCGCAATACGGCCGTCACCGAGTTTGATTTCAACCCCAAACGCCACATGCTGGTGACCTACAACACGTTGCCGCACCTTGACCACGCGGATTACGCCAAATGGGTCACCTATTCCTGAGTCCACGCGCGCTTGCCAAGCGGCCTGCGCACTTGGACAATCACCCACCCACACCCACACGCCGCCCACCGTGAACCCACTGCATTACCAACTCGCCCCTTCGCTCAAGCAGGCGCAGGAAGCCCTGAACCGCGACCCTGAAGCTCGCCTGCTGGCCGGTGGCATGACGCTGATCCCGGCACTCAAACACCGGCTTTCAGCACCCTCGCAACTGGTCGACATTTCGCGCCTGGCCGATTTGCGGCGCATTGACGTCAACCCCGGTCACGTGTGGGTGGGCGCGGGCATCCGGCACGCGGAGGTTGCCAGCTCGGCCGCGCTCGCGCAAGCCATCCCCGGCCTCGCGCGCCTCGCCGGCGGCATTGGCGACCCCCAAGTGCGCGCGCGCGGCACCCTGGGTGGTTCAATTGCCAACAACGACCCCGCCGCCGACTACCCCGCCGCGCTGGTCGCCCTCAAGGCGGTTTTGGTCACCCAGCAGCGTGAACTCGCCGCCGAAGATTTTTTTACCGGCATGTTCACCACCGCCCTGCTTGCAGACGAGATCATCACCGGGGTGAAATTTGCGATCCCCAAGCGCAGCGCCTATGCCAAGTTCCGCCATCCGGCTTCGGGCTTCGCGATGACCGGTGTTTACGTGGCCGAGTTTGACGGCGGCGCCGACGGAGAAAAACGCGTGGCTGTCACCGGCGCCGCCAGCAGTGTTTGCCGCTGGCCCGCCGCGGAAGCCGCCTGGAAAGGTGGTCTGCGTACCGCCGTGTTTGATCACCCCGAATTGTTGTCAGACATCCATGCCCCTGCGGCCTACCGCGCGCAACTCGCCACCTTGATGTTTGAGCAAGCGCTGCAGTCGCTGGCTTGACCCATATATTTCATTCCCATTTCGCCCCTGTCATGAAAATCACCCTTGAAATCAATGGCCAACCGCGCACGGCCGACGTGGAAGAGCGCACATTGCTGGCCGACCTGATCCGCGACATGTTTGGCCTTACCGGCACCCACGTGGGCTGCGACACCAGCCAGTGCGGCTGCTGCACCGTGTTGCTCGACGGCGAAGCGGTGAAGTCGTGCAGCATGCTCGCCGTGCAAGCGCAGGGCTGCACCGTGACCACCATTGAGGGTTTGGCACCAGCAGGCGATGGGCAGCCTGCTTTACACCCGGTTCAAACCGCCTTCACCGAGTGCCACGCGCTGCAATGCGGCTTTTGCACGCCGGGCATGATCATGTCCACCGTGAGCCTGCTGAAGTTTCACCCCAACCCGAGCGACGCCGACATTGCCGAGGGCCTGAGCGGCAACCTGTGCCGCTGCACCGGTTACCTCAACATTACCAAAGCGGTGAAGCAGGCCGCTGCCGCCATGTCTGGCAAGTCCTCCATAGGCGGGGTGGCCGCATGACCGCCGCCATAGCCGCCACCCCGGTAGCCCCAACCACTGCGTCAACGGCGTTGGCGCAAGGTGTGAACTACGCGCGCCGCGAAGACCATGCGCTGGTCACCGGCCATGGTCGCTACACGGCTGACCATACATACCCCGGCACCTTGCACGCATTCGTGATCCGCTCCATGCACGCCCACGCGCGCATCACGCGGGTTGATTTCTCGGCTGTGGCCAAAGCGCCCGGCGTGGTGTGGGTGATGACAGAAGACGACGCCAAAGCTTTGGGCGCGCAAGACTTCCCCAATGCCGTGGCCGTGGAAGACGTCAACGGCCAGCCGCAAAAAGTGGTGCGCATGCCCGCATTGGCCAAAGACAGGGTGCATTTTGTCGGCCAGCCGATTGCCTTGGTGCTGGCCGAGTCTGCGGCGCTCGCGCAAGATGCCGCCGAGCTGGCCGAAATCGACTACGAACCGCTGGAGGCCGCCGCCAGTGTCGACGCGGCCCTGGCACCGGGCAGCGTGCAACTGCATGACACGGCGCCTGGCAACCTCTCTGCCCGCTTCGCCAATGGCGACCGCGCCGCTGTGGAGACTGCTTTCAAAGCCGCGAAACACGTGAGCCGTGTGCGTGTGGCCAGCCAGCGTTTGATTGGCATGCCGATGGAGCCGCGCGCCGTGGTCGTCATACACGACGAAGCCAGCGGCCGCACCCGCATTCATACGCCCACGCAGGGCATTCTGGGCATGTTGGGGCTTTTGAGCGCCACCACCGGCATTCCTGCGGCGCAACTTGAAGTGTCAACACAAGACGTGGGCGGCTCCTTCGGCCTGCGCGGCACGCCCTACAGCGAACACGTTTGCCTGGTGCTGGCGGCGCGCAAACTCAAGCGGCCCCTGCGCTGGGTCGGCTCGCGCAGCGA
>JANMMR010000665.1:0-4175 GCA_031373455.1 Rhodoferax sp. | reverse complement strand
GTACGCGCGCGACGTCATGGGTGGCGGCAAGTCGTTGGGCCAGTTCGCGCTGGACAACGTCGCGGCAGAGCTGGCCCGGCGGCCGCAGGCGTTCAGCGTGCTGGCGTTTCAGGGGGTTGAGCCAGTGGGCCTGGTCAACTGCATCGAGGGTTTTTCCACCTTTGCCTGCCAACCGCTGGTGAATGTGCATGACGTGGTGGTCCACCCCCACTACCGCAAGATGGGCGTGGCGCAGCACATGCTGGCGCTGGTCGAGCGAATTGCCCGCGAGCGCGGCTGCTGCAAACTCACGCTCGAGGTGTTGCAAGGCAATGCGCCGGCCATCGGCCTGTATGCGCGGATCGGGTTTGTCGGCTACCAGTTGGTCCCTGGCATGGGCCAGGCAATGTTTTTGCAAAAGCCCTTGGCTTGAGACTTGGTTTTAGACTTGTTTTGAGTCTTGTTTCAAGTTTTGGGGCTTACCCGACAATCAAGGCAACATGACAGCCACTGCCGAAGCGCCCAGCGACGCGCCAACCACCACCTGGGGCACCCTGCGGCATCGCCAGTTCAAGATGTTGTGGGCCAGCGGCGGTATCTATTTCATCGGCAACGCCATGCAGACCATGGCGGCCAGCTGGATGATGGTGCAGATATCCGGTTCCTCGTTTCTGGCGGCGCTGGTGCAAACGGCGGTGTTTCTGCCCATGTTCCTGCTGTCGCTGCCGGCTGGCGTCTGGGCCGACATCACCGACCGGCGGCAATTGATCCTGGGCGCGCTGATCGTGCAAACCTGCGCCGGCGTGTTGCTCACGGTGTTGATGCTGTTCCATGTGGGCGGGCCGGGCACGCTCCTGTTCATGATTTTTGTCTGCGGCAGTTGCACCGCCTTGTTGTCACCGGCCTGGAACTCCACCATCTCTGATTCGGTGCCGCGCGCCGAGCTGCCGCAGGCCATCACCGTGATCTCCATCGCCTACAACGCGGCGCGGGCGGTTGGTCCGGCGTTGGCAGGTCTGGTGTTCGCCGTGATGGGCGGCGCCTGGAACTTCGCGCTGGCCGTGGCCAGCTCAGTGGTGATGGTGGTGGCGATCCGGCGGTTTCCACCCAAGCCCCATCCACCCTCGCGGCTGCCGCCCGAGCGCCTGTGGGGCGGCATGGTCAGTGCAGTGCGTTTTGCCCGCCATTCACAAACCGTGTTGGCACAACTGGTGCGCACGGTGGCCTTTAGCGCGGCGGGTTGTGCCTTGTGGGCCTTGCTGCCGGCCATTGGCAAACAGCAGTTGGAGCTGCAGGCCAGCGGTTTCGGGCTGTTGATGGGTTGCCTGGGCGGTGGCGCGGTATTTGTGGGTTTTTTCATTGGGCGCATGCGTTCGCGTTTTGGCCTGGAGCCGCTGGTGCGGGCGGCCTGTGTGGCTTATGCGCTCATGATGTTGGTTGCTGCGTTTTCACGCTGGGACTGGCCGGTTTACCCGGCGCTGGTGATCGCTGGCGCCGCCTGGATGGCCGCGATGTCCACCTTCAACACCGCTACGCAAACCAGTGTGCCCCCCTGGGTGCGCGCCCGCGCGGTGGCGATGCACACCCTGAGTGCGCTGGGTTCGTTTGCCGTGGGTTCGGCGGTCTGGGGCGCGCTGGCGGATTTGGTCGGTTTGCCTTCCGCGTTGTGCGCGGCGGCCATCGCCATGCTGGCAGGGCTGCTGCTGAGCAAACCGTTTCCACTGCGCATGGGTGAAGCTCAGGAAGTGACACAGGCCAACGCCTGGCAGGAGTTGTTCATCACGCACGAGCCTGCGCCCGAGAAAGGCCCGATCGCCGTGGAGAACATCTACCGCATCAAGGTCGAGGAGGCCAAGGCCTTTCTGGAGACCGTGACGCAACTGCGGGCCATCCGCCGGCGCGACGGCGCAACGCTGTGGCGCGTTTACAGCGACCTGGCCGACCCAACCCGGTATGTGGAGCGCTTCATCGTCACCTCATGGGCGGACTATTTGCACCAACGTGCCCGGCTCACCTTGGCCGACCAGGACCTCGAAGCGCGTGTGCGGGCGTTTCAGGCCGAGGGCGTGCCGGTACTCATGCAGCATTTCCTGGCGGAAAGCTGATTACCATTTGTTGCGCAATTCGCGCAGCTTCATGAAGACGGTTTTGGCGTCCGGGTTCGCCGGCAAATCCGGAAAACTCTCGCGCAGTTTCGAAATCACTTCCTCACTTCCGAGCCGGAAAAACGTGTTGAACGCTTTTTCCTGCGCCAGTGTGGTGACCAGGCCCTTCGCGGCGTCATGCGCTGTGACTGATGGCAACAAGGTGCTGGCTGCCGCGTTGCCGGGCTCCCGGTTCAGGGTGAACTTCAGGTTGTTTTCGATGTAGTCGTGGCCCGGGTAGACCAGGGTGTTGCCGGGCAGGCGGCCGAGCTGCTCGGCAAAAGTGGCGTACATGGCATGCACATCACCCCCGTTGTGCACGTTGCCGGCGCCCGCGTTGAAAAGCGTGTCGCCCGAGAACAGCGCCGGCTGTTCGGTGTGCGACAACAGGCAGATATGGCACATCGTGTGGCCAGGGGTGTCAAGGCATTCGAGCTCGACGGTTTTGCCGACCTTGATCACGTCGCCCGCTTTCACACCCCGGTCCATGCCGTCGATCTTGCCGCCCGCCTTGTGGTGTGCAATCACCTTGGCGCCGGTGGCCGCCACCACCGCCGCGTTGCCGCCGGTGTGGTCATGGTGCTCGTGGGTGTTCAAAATCTGCGTGATCTGCCAGCCTTTGACTTTTGCCGTGTTCAGGGTTTTTTCATGGTCCAGCGGGTCAATGGCCAGCGCCTCGCCGGTTTCGGGGCAGGCGATCAAATAGTTGAAATTGCGGTAGGCATTGCCGGTCCAGATGCGCTCGACGATCATTGTTTTGCCTTTTGGGGGTGCTTGAGGTATTGGCCTTGGGCATGTATTTTGCGCTGAAGCGACACGTTGGCTGTGGCGGCGCATTTTTCTCAATTCGAAACAGGGAAAAACCCTAGCGTCTGCGCCTGAAACCGGGGTGATGTGGTGCAATGCCTGAAAAAGAGGAGACTCCATGGTGAATTCAATGTTCAAGCAGCGCTGCGCCCAGCCCACCCAGACCGCCATTGCGGTGGCCGTTTCGGCGTTGACCGGTTTTTGCGGCGTGCCTGCCAGCGCGCAGACCCTCAAGGATCTGGTGGTTTCGCCCTCGCGCGCCGAGCAGCGAAGTTTTGATGCACCTGCTGCCGTTCAGGCGATTGATTCAGACACCATCCGCGGTGCCGGGCCGCAGGTGAACCTCTCGGAAGCGCTCAACCGCGTGCCGGGCCTGACCATCTTGAACCGGCAAAACTACGCGCAGGATTTGCAGTTGTCGATCCGCGGGTTTGGCGCACGCTCGGCCTTTGGCATCCGCGGCATCCGTTTGCTGATCGACGGCATTCCCGCCACCACGCCGGACGGGCAAGGCCAAGGCTCGTCGGTCAGCCTCACGTCAACCGACCGCATGGAAGTGTTGCGCGGCCCGCTGGCGCAGCTGTATGGCAATTCATCCGGCGGCGTGATCCAGGCTTTCACCCGCGACGCGCCCGACGTGGCCGAATTTGGCGCCCAGTATTACGGCGGCTCGTTTGGCTTGCGCCGTTCAGACTGGCAATACGCCGGCAAGATTGGCGCGTCTGCCAGCGGCAGCGGCGGTGTGGGCCTTGTGGCCGACTACAGCACTTTTGATATCGACGGGTTCCGTGCCAACAGCGCTGCCGAGCGCAAGCAGTTCAATGGAAAATTGAGCTTTGGCCCAAGCGAAAAGACCAAAGTCAATGTGATATTCAACCACTTCAACATGCCCTTGGCGCGCGACCCGCTGGGCCTGACGGCGGCGCAACTGGCGGCCAACCGCGAGCAGGCGGGCACCAACGCCATCGCCCGGGACGTGCGCAAAATCGTGACGCAAAACCAGCTGGGTACCACCGTCACACACAGCCTGGACAACGACAGCTCACTCACAGGCCGCCTGTATTTTGGCAACCGCGACAACCTGCAATACCAGGTGGGCGTGGCGGGTACGGCGACAGCGGCGGGCGGTTGGGTTGGCTTGAACCGCGACTACTACGGCACCGGCCTGCAGTACAACGCCACCTCCAGATGGGGTGGCATGCCCGTCAATTGGGTGGCCGGCTTCGAATACGACCGCATGCAGGA
>JANMMR010000655.1:0-3365 GCA_031373455.1 Rhodoferax sp. | reverse complement strand
GGCCATTTTGTCAACCAGCGCCTCGCCGATGGACCTCACACCTCAGGGCGCGTCAGCGCGTGCGCGGGTGCAGGCGGCGGCAGCCGTGGTGGCCCGCACAGGTGGCGAGTTGGCGGTCAAATTCAGCCCGGCACAGATGCTCGACGGCAGCCGCGCCCTGGCTGAATTCGCCTGTGCAGCGTCGCAGCGGCCCGCGCAAGCGGTGTTGCTGGCCCGGGACGTTCTCGAAAACGGCGGCCCTTGGGACGTGCGCATTGCGTTGTGTGACCTGCAGCCAGACGGCGCATTTGTCACCCGCGAAGACGTGACCGTGCGTTTCAGCGACTCGGAAAAAGCGGTGTCGGTCAACAACCAGTGGCTCACCAGCGGCAAGGTAACCGACAGCGACATCAGCTTCGGCAGTGGTTCGGCCAAGTGGCGCATCGACCGCGCCTCCGCCGAGGCTCACTTGATCGACTCCACCGGCAAGTTGATCTTCGCCGGCTCCTGTGTGGCGCGGCAAAAGCCCTGAAGTGCGGGCCCTGAAGGGTGGGCCTTGAATCAAACCCCGTAGCGGCGCAGCCATTCCTTTTCGAGCGGGTCTACCCAGCTCGCGTGTGGCTCAGGAAGCGTCGGCGCAAATTGCGCAACCTGGCCGGGCTGGGGTTTGGCCGCGAAGCGTTCCCGTTCTGCTGCGGGGAGTTTGTCGACCGCGAGCACGGTCGGGTCGCCCCACTGCGCGATGTCGGCCTTGCGCGCCTGGGCTTCCGGCGAGAGCAGAAAGTTGGCCAGCACCTGCGCACCTTCCCGGGCTTTCGCATTGAACGGAATCGCCAGAAAGTGGGTATTGCCGATGGTCCCGCTGGTCAACTGGTAACTGGTGACACTCTCGGCCATCCGTTTGGCGGCAATTTCATTGGCCGCTTCATTGGGATTGAAGGTGAAACCCAGCATCAGTTCCCCGTCATTCATCATCTGGCGCATGGCGCCGTTGTTTTGCACGAACTGCTTGCCATTGCGCCACAAATGCGGGTGCAGGGCGTCCAGGTAATTCCAGAGGGGCGCCGCCGCTTTGGCCAGCGATTCGGCCGTGACAGGTTTGTACAAAGCCGTGCGGTCCGGGTTGGTGTCAACCAGCAACTGCTTGACGAAGGTCGTCCCGTGAAAATTCGGTGGGCGCGGGTAGGTCACGCGGCCTGGATTGGCTTTTGCGAATTCCAGCAACGCTGGAAGTGACTTGGGTGGGTTCGGCACCTTCTTGCTGTCTGCGTAAAACGTGAGTTGCGCCATGCCCCACGGGGCTTCGAGGCCTTCGACGGGTTCTGAAAAATCGATGCGGGTGGTCGGTTTACCTGCCACGTCCACATACTGGAAATTTGGCAGACTTTCGGAAAACGGACCAAACAACAGGCCTTCGCGTTTCATCGCCAGAAAATTTTCACCGTTGATCCAGACCAGGTCCACGGTGCCGTCGTTGAGTTTGCCAGCAGCTTTTTCACCGCGCACGCGTTTGACGACGTCCACGGTGTCAGTCACTTTCACGTGTTCCAGCTTCACGCCATAACGCTGCGCCACCTGCACGCCGGCCCATTGCAGATAGGCGTTGATGCGCTCGCTGCCGGCCCAGGCGTTGAAATACACGGTCTGGCCGCGCGCTTTGCCTTCAATGCTGGACCAGGGTGTGCCGGTTTGCGCAAACAGCGGCGTCGTGGCGCTGGCGCTGATCAGGGCCAGCGCTTTGCGGCGCGAGAGCAGGACGGGTTGAGCGGCATTCGGGCGTTGAGGGTTCATTGTGTTGAATTTAAAAAGTGACGGTTAAGAGTGACGATTGATTGCCGGCCGGTTGATCGATGGGTCGGCTAATTGGTTCCAAGCCTGCTGAAATGGGCCAAAAGTGAATCAAGCCAGCAATGCCTGCGCAAACTCGCGGGCGTTGAAGGTCTCAAGTTCGTCCAGCTTTTCTCCGACGCCGATGAAATACACGGGCACCGGGCGTTCGCGGGCAATGGCCGCCAACATGCCGCCTTTGGCCGTGCCATCGAGCTTGGTGACAATCAGCCCTGTGAGTGTAAGCGCGTCGTCAAAGGCCTTGACCTGCGCCAAGGCGTTCTGCCCGGTGTTGCCGTCAATGACCAGCAGCACTTCATGGGGACTGGTGGCGTCTGCTTTTTGGATGACCCGTTTGATTTTTCGCAGCTCTTCCATCAGGTGAAGTTGTGAAGGCAAGCGCCCGGCAGTGTCAACCAACACCACGTCTTTGCCCCGCGCCTTGCCGGCGGTGACCGCGTCAAAACTCACTGCTGCAGGGTCGCCACCGGCCTGGCTGATGATCTCCACGGTGTTGCGGTCGGCCCAAACTGTGAGCTGTTCGCGTGCCGCCGCCCGAAAGGTGTCGGCCGCCGCCAGCAAAACGCTGGCGCCGTGGTCGGCCAGGTGTTTGGTGAGTTTGCCGATGGATGTGGTCTTGCCGGCGCCATTGACCCCCACCACCATCATCACAGTGGGTGTGTGTTTCCCAATCACCAATGGTTTTTCAAGCGGCCGGAGCATCTCGGTCAGCGAGGCGATCAAGACGTTTTTGAGCGCCACCGGGTGCGTGATGCCGCTGTCCTTGACCTTGCGGCGCAGGTCGGTCAGCAAAAATTCTGTCGCCGCAACGCCGGTATCGGCCTGCAACAAGGCGCTTTCAAGCTCTTCGTACAGGTTTTCGTCAATCTGCGCACCCGCAAATACGCCAGATATGCTGGACGCCGTTTTGCCAAGGCCCGCCTTGAGTTTGTCCAGCCATTTCTGGCGCTCTGGCGCGGCGGCTGTGGCTGCGGAAGGTGGCGGGACCTCGATGGGTGCGACCAGCACCTTGCCGATGATCGATGCCGGGTAGCTTGCGGCTGGTGGGCTCTGTAACGCCTCGGTGTGCGGGCTGTGCGGTGGGGCCGCAGCGGCAGGAGGGGGTTTCTTTTTGAAAAAGCTGAACATTGGCGGGTTCTTAGAATCACAGCATTCTATGAAACGCACCATTCCCAAACTTTTTCATTCGGTCCTGTTGGTGTTGACCGCGCTGCTGGCCCACAGCGCGCTGGCGCAAACAGCCCCGACATCGGTGGCTGGGGCCGCTGCCGGGGTCGACCAGTTCACGCTCGCCAATGGGATGACGGTGATCGTCAAAGCCGACCGGCGGGCGCCCACGGCGGTGCACATGCTCTGGGTGCGGGTCGGCGCGATGGACGAGGTTGACGGCACCTCGGGCGTGGCCCACCTGCTTGAGCACCTGATGTTCAAGGGCACGCCGACGCTGGCGCCCGGTGAGTTTTCGCGCCGCGTTGCGGCGGTGGGCGGGCGAGAAAACGCCTTCACGGCGCGTGACTACACCGGGTATTACCAGCAAA
>JANMMR010000652.1:0-1617 GCA_031373455.1 Rhodoferax sp. | reverse complement strand
GATATATAAATAATAGCAATTAATCTAATAATTTCGTGACTTTAATCAAATAAATAATCACTAGTATTATATACAAATAAGTTTCTGCAAACCCATAACAAACCAGGCGCCTGCTCACGCCACAAATTCCTCTGTGAGTGTCTGTAGCCGGCGCATCCGTATCATTTGTAGTCCGTTCCCCGCCACGATGACTCACTCGCCGTCGAACCCCTCTCGCGCCTTGCGCACCATTGCCCTCTTTGAGGCGCTCAAGGGCGCGGCTGCGCTGGCACTGTTGCTGGGCGTGCTGGACCTGCTGCACCGCGACGTGCATCGCCTGGCGATGGACCTGATCGGGCGCTTCGGGTTGGACCCGCACGCGCCGTACCCCACGCTGCTCCTGCACTACGCCGACGCGCTGCCCGGCGCTCAGGTGCACACGCTGCTGCTGGTGGGTGGCGCTTACGTGGCGCTGCGCTGGGCCGAGGCCTACGGCCTTTGGCGCGACCGCGCCTGGGGCGAATGGCTCGGCGCGCTGTCAGGCGGCCTGTATTTGCCGTTTGAGATCAGCCACCTGCTGCACCGGCCGACCTGGAGTGGCTGGCTGGTGCTGGCGGCCAATCTGGCGCTGGTGGCGTATTTGTTGCGCGTGCTATACAAGCGGCGCTTGCAGCGCTAAAGCTGCGAAGCGGCCTTCGCCTGAAGCTCACCCCACAGGCTCGACACCGGCACCATCCACAAGCTGCCGCTGCCATCAAAGGCCGGGCCGGGCCGGGTTTCGGTGCCGTCATACAGGATGATGCCGAGCTTGAAGCCTTTGCCAACTTTGCCGCTCAGGATCTTGAGGCCTGAAAAATCGCGGTTTTTCACGGTGTCTCCCGCCACCACATCGATACCGATCACATGGCCTGCTGTGTTGGCGACCACCAGGTCCACCTGTTGCTGGTCGTGGTCGCGGTAGTGGGCAAAGCGGTAGGGTTGCGCCGACACACTGGCGTGTTTTTTCAGCTCGCCGTACACAAAACTCTCCAGCACCTGCGCCATCTGCGGGCTCCACACGGTGCCGCCTTCGGCTTTGCTTGCGGCGCGTTCGCGGTAACGCGCCACGGCGTTTTGGTCGAGCAGGTCGGCGAGCTGGCCGCAGTCGACAAAATGCAGTTTGTCGGCCTTGACCATGCGGCTGGGGTCTTCGAGCAGGGCCGCGGTGCCGTCTTCGCTGCCCAGCGCGGGCAGGCGCTGCACCAGAAACATCAGCTCCAGCGCCTGGGTGTAACGCTCGGCGGTTTTGGAGTCGAAACCCATGCTCAAGCCAAACTGGCGGAAATTGCACAGGCCGCCACTGTGGCTGGCCAGCACTTCGAGCAGTTCGATCAAGCGCGCCGGGCGGTCAAACGCCAAGTATTTGCGCACCTCCTGCAAATCAGAGGGCAGCGGCGCCACGCGCGGCGGCAGCCCGGCCTTGATCTCGCGTTTGCTCAGTTTGCGGATCACCTCGTACTCCCAGACCAGCTGGTTTTGCAGGTGTTTTTTCAGCCAGGCGTGGCGGCTCCTGGACTTGATGCGGGAAATCGCTTCCAGAAAGCCGCCCTTGAGCACGGTTTCGACCAGCGCCTCGCCGTTGCGCTGGGCGGGGGGTGC
>JANMMR010000643.1:0-1698 GCA_031373455.1 Rhodoferax sp. | reverse complement strand
CGCCCAAACCCGGCGGCCCGGCGATGAAACTCGTCCACCTGGGCGATATCCCCGGCGACCCGGCGGTACGCCAGGCCGTGATGCGCCGCCAGTTGCTGATGCAAACCACGCCCGGTTGCCCGGCGAGCCTGGCGCTGGCGCAGATCGCCGGGAAAATTGAAGAGACGATCCTGCAGGCTTGAATGCCCCGTTTTGCGGGGAATGCAGGTGGCGTCATTTGCTATGTTTTATATAGCAAACTATTCAATAAATTCGTGACTTGATGGCCAGTTTTTCTTCATAAACTGTATTTCAGGCTCCAAAATGACCCAATCAAACCCATATTGGGTATGATTGCGCCCTCCTTCAAGCGGTGACGATCCAGCCTTCCAGCGGGTCCATGTCCGGCGGCAAACCATAATGCGGCGCGCCCGCCTCATGCTGCCGCTGCGCCCACGCGGCCTGCATCAGGCACAGGGTGGCATCCAGCGCATCGCCGCTGGCGTCGTTCACCAGCGCATCACTCTGGGCGTGGCTGAGCTTGAGGCGCAGGCCCAGCCGGGTCTGGCCGTTCTCCAGCGCGTGCACCAGGTCTTTGCGGGCGATCAGCCGCTCGGGCGTTTGTTTGGCCTTGTCGTCACTCTTGTAACTGCGCGCGCCGAGCACCTCGCGCGCCAGCAGGCCGGGGTAGGCTTCCAGCGCGACCTTCGCCGCGTCTCCCTTGTTACCAGCGTCACCCGCGTGCAGGCCGGGCAGGCTCGCGCCCGAGGCGATCAAGGCCGGCACCCCGGCGTGCAGCATGTAGGCGACCGGCGGGTTGACCCATTTCATCGACGGGCTGGAACCGGCCGGACCGTCGGTGGCGCGGTGGGCAAACTTGTGGCCGGCCGGGCGCGCATCGCAAAACGCGGCAAAGGTGTCGCGGATGGTGGTGCGCTCCAGGCTGGCGTAGTGCCGCATGCAGGCCAGCCAGTCCGTCGGCCAGCCCAGTTCGGTGACGAGTTCACACGGCAGGCCGAAGGGCAAATCAAAACCGCCAACCCAGGGCTGCGGCTGCGCCAGCCACGCCGCGAACGCCTCCAGGGTTTCGATGTGCTCCAGTTTTGAGAGCACGACACGGCCTTTCGACATGTTTCCCAGCGCCACCACAATCGGCTTGCGGCGGCTTGGGCGGCTGCTGAAATCACAGCCCAGGAGCAAGGTTGCGGCGGTAGTCATGCCCGCTCAACCCAATGCCAGCGCCACCACGCCCAGCGCAATACAGCCAGCGCCGGCGAAGCGCAGCCAGCGGTCGCCTTCACCCAGGAGTTGGCCTCCGAGCAGCGCCGCAAACAGCATAGAAACCTCGCGCGCCGGGGCGACGTGGCTGACCGGCGCCATCTGCACCGCGTACAAGACCAGTACATAGGCGGCCGGGCTGAGGATGCCGACGACCAGCGCGTAGCGCCATTGCAGGCGCCACAAACGGCGCGCCTCGGGCACGTCGCGCAGGGCCGGAATGGCCGCAAACGGCAGGCGCAGCAGGTTGCAGAAGTAGTCGTAGACGATCGGTGACAAGGCCAGAGTTTTCACCGCCCAGGCGTCCAGCACGGTGTACAGCGCAATCATCACCCCTGTGAGCAGGCCCCAGTAAATGCCGGCGTGAACACGGGCGCGCTGTGCCGGGTCATGTGCGGCGCGCCACAGGCCGGGCCCGCCTGCCACCAGGAACACGCCAAA
>JANMMR010000629.1:0-7997 GCA_031373455.1 Rhodoferax sp. | reverse complement strand
CCATGGCCGCTTTGGCGTAAGCGCCGATCAGCTCGCCGGCCTTGTAGTTATCGGTAGCGAACAGGGCGTCAGCGCCGTCAAAGGGGCTGTCCAGCGCGATGATCTGCACGCCAGCGGCCTGCGCCTTTTTGACAGCGGGGCCAATGGCGTCGCCGGAAGAGGTGATCAAAATGGTTTTAGCGCCGGCGGCCGTCATGTTTTCGATGGCGGTGATCTGGCTGGCGGTGTCGCCGTCTTTTTTGCCGGTGGCCGTCATGAGTTTCGCGCCGAGTTTTTTGGCTTCAGCCTGCGCACCTTCCTTCATTTTCACGAAGAAGGGGTTGGTTTCGGTTTTGGTGATCAGGCCGATCACGGGCTGTTTGCTGGCCTGAGCAAAGGCGCTCGATGCGGCAAAGGCCAGGGCGGTGAGTGCCAGTACGGCGGTGGTTTTTTTCATGGAGTCTCCTCGGGTCGTGGGTAAATGGGTTGACAAAACGGGCAAACCCGAGAGCCCGAACCCCGGCGCAAAAGTTGGAACAACTGCTGCTCGCGGCCCGCGCTTCTGGTCTTGCGCGGGGTGAACTGTAACGCCTTTAGATTAATAAATCAATTTGGTTTAATTATGGGAAACCCTAATAAAACCCGGATATCCCGCAGAGTTTTGCAACAAAACGTCATGGAGGTTGAACCAGTTCAAAAGTTAACATGGGTGTTAACAATTGGCGATTTGCGACCAGGTTTTTGTGTTTTTAAAGGTTTTTCGTACTTCAAGTCACGAAAATATTCAATAGTTTGCTATATAAACAATAGCAAACGAAGGGTGCAAAGGGGCACTCAAATCGCCCGGTTCCGTGCCAGCGGCGGGTTCTTCGCAAAATAGGCTTCAATCCCCCGCATCAGCGCATCGGCCAGTTGCTCCTGGTATTCCGCGCTCACCAATTTGGCTTCTTCCTCCGGGTTACTGATGAAAGCGGCCTCCACCAGCACGCTGGGGATGTCGGGGGCTTTCAAGACGGCAAAACCGGCCTGCTCCACGCGCGGTTTGTGCAGTTTGCCCACGCGGCCAATGGCGCTCAACATCGCGCCGCCCAACTTCAGGCTGTCGTTGATCTGCGCGGTGGTGCTCATGTCCAGCAGGGCGCGCTGCACCTGTGCATCCTTCCTGGCGCTTACGTTGAGGCCGCCAATCAAATCGGCCTTGTTTTCCTTGTCGGCCATCCAGCGCGCCGCCGAGCTGCTGGCACCGCCCTGGCTCAGTGCGAACACGCTGGCGCCTTGCGGGCGCGGGGTGAAAAACGCGTCGGCGTGGATGCTCACGAAAAGGTCCGCCTGCACGCGCCGCGCCTTTTGCACCCGCACATGCAAGGGCACAAAAAAATCGGCATCGCGGGTCAAAAAGGCGCGCATGGCCAGCGTCGAGCTGCCGTTTTTGACGGTGGCGGCGTTGATGCGGTCGCGCAGGCGGTGCGCGAGCTGCAGCACCACGTCTTTCTCGCGCGTGCCGCCCGGGCCCACGGCACCCGGGTCTTCACCGCCGTGGCCCGGGTCCAGCGCGATGATGATCAGGCGGTCGGTTCGGTCGGCACGATCAGCGCGATCGGCGCGATCACCAAGCGGCGGGGCGGTTTTGGCGGCGGCTGTTTTCCTGTCGGTTTGCGCGATCAAATCACCCAGCGGGTCAGCACCGGCGGTCTTCTGCGAGGGCGCCCCGGCAGCAATGCCCTGCGACGCGGCCTGTTTGGCGCCTTCGGTTTGTTGCTTTTCATTCAGCCGCTCGGCGATGAGCGCCGCCAGCGGGTCCGCCACCTTCGTGGGGTAGAGGTCAAACACCAGCCGGTGCTGGTAGGCGGCAATCGGCGGCAGGCTGAAGACCTGAGGCAAGATCGGCACCTTCAGGTCGATCACCAGGCGCACACTGCCCGGCGTGTTTTGCCCCACGCGGATGCCGGCGATGTTCGGGTCGTCGGCCTGCACCTTGGCCACCAGCTCCCTGAGCGCCGGGTTCAACTCGATGCCTTCAATGTCCACCGCCAGTCGCGGCGGCGAGCCCACGAGTTGCTGCGTCGCCTTCAAGAGGCCGTCTGACTCGATGGTGACGCGCGAGTAGTCGGGCGCGGGCCACACCCGCACCGCCAGAATCGTCGCGCCCCAGGCGATCTGGCCCTGGCCCAGCAGCAAGACCAGGCTGCCACGCCGGATCAGGTCGCGCCGCCTCACAGCGCGGCCCCTTGCAGCAGGTCTTGGCCCACGGCGGTTTGTGCCAGCAGCCGCACCTGGCGGCTTTCGTCGGGCAAGACGTCGATGTGCAGCGCCAGATCGGCCAGCGGCAACTGGCCCGCCACGTTCCCGGGCCACTCGGCGAGTTTCAAACCGGGGCTTGCAAAAATGTCGCGAAAGCCTGCATCGGCCCATTCGCGCGGGTCGCTGAAGCGGTAGAAATCGAAATGCCAGATCGGAAAGGCCGGCAATTCATAGGGTTCCACCACCGCGTAGGTCGGGCTTTTGATGCGCCCCTGCACGCCCAGCGCGCGCAGCACATGCCGCACCAGCGTGGTTTTGCCGGCGCCGAGTTCGCCATGCAGCTCGATGTAGGCGTTGTGCAGGCGCGGGTTCGCCGCGAGTGATTCGGCAAACGCCTGCGTCGCCGCTTCATCGTGCCACACGGCCTCACGCGTGGTGCTCAACGACGGGTTTAACGACGGGTTTAGCGTGGTTTTTACAATGGCTGCTTCACCATGCAAATCTCCCCTCAAATCGATAGCGCTCAATGGGTGTCCCAAATTCGGGCCTGGGCCCTGGAACTGGGATTTTCCCAAATTGGCGTGACCGGGGTGGATTTATCGTCCGCCGAGGCGCCGATGCTCGACTGGCTGGCCCGCGGATTCCACGGCGACATGGCCTACATGGCCGCGCACGGCCTCAAGCGCGCGCGCCCGGCCGCGCTGGTGCCGGGCACCGTGAGTGTGATCACCGCGCGGCTTGATTATTTGCCCGGCGCCACACCCGAAGGCTGGCAGGCGGTTGAATTCGACCGCCTTCAGCGCCCGCAAGAAGGCATCGTTTCCGTCTACGCGCGGGGGCGTGACTACCACAAGGTGGTAAGGGGCCGCCTGCAAAAACTGTCTGAACGCATCGAGGTCGAGATCGGCCCCTTTGGCCACCGCGTCTTCACCGACAGCGCGCCCGTGCTGGAGGCCGAGCTCGCCGTGAAGAGCGGCCAGGGCTGGCGCGGCAAACACACCCTGGTGCTCAACCGCGAAGCCGGTTCGATGTTTTTCCTCGGTGAAATTTATGTGAGCCTGGCCTTGCCGCACAGCGAGCCGATCACCGGCCACTGCGGCACATGCAACGCCTGCATCGACATTTGCCCCACCCAGGCGATCCTCTCGCCCGGCCTGCTCGACGCGCGCCGTTGCATCTCCTACCTGACGATCGAACACCTGGGCAGCATCCCCGCCGAGCTGCGCCCGCTCATCGGCAACCGCATCTACGGCTGCGACGACTGCCAGCTCATCTGCCCTTGGAACAAGTTTGCGCAACGAAGCGCGCTGCCGGATTTTGATGAACGCGAAGGCCTCACCGGCCAACAACTGGTGGCCCTTTTCAACTGGAGTGAAGACGAGTTTTTGCGCCACACCGAAGGTTCGCCGATCCGCCGCATCGGGCATGAGCGCTGGCTGCGCAATGTGGCGGTAGCGCTGGGTAATGCGCTGCGAGTGGCCAAGGAATCGGCGTTGGTTGAAGCGCTGCATCAGCGCGCCAACCACTCAAGCGAGCTGGTGCGCGAACACGTGGTCTGGGCGCTGGACCAGGCTGCACCAAACGCTTAGACGGCTAACAGTTGGGAGTTTGGTAACGACGCATACACAGCTCGCGCAGACGCGCTTGATCAGCCATGACGATACGGCGGGATTCGGCAACGCGCTGGCGCTCTTCAGACGCGGCCTGCTGCTCTTTGCGCTGTGCCTCGCGCCGGTCGGATTCGATCCGCCGGTCTGCCATGGACTGTTGCGCCAGGTCAACGACTGCCGCGCGGCCAGCGTCGAAACTGCTTAAATTGCGTGCCTGTTGCTCCTGGCGTTGCTGCGCCGCCAGCACGCGGGCCTTTTCATTCTCGATGCGCAACCGCTCGGCATCCGCACGTGCTGCTTCTTCGGCCTCCAGTTTCTTTTGCGCCAGCTCCGTGGCGGCAATCGCCTTGCGGGTCTGCTCGCGTGAATAACTCATGTAGCTGCCCATCGCGAACAGGGTCACCGCCACCAGCGCCATCAAAACCATCGGCCGTGTGTACCAGGCCGGGGTCGCGTCTTCCATGGGCAGGCGTTCGCGCTGCGAGGCGCGTGTGGTCTGCACCGCAACAGCAGCGGCCAGCTTGCGGTCATGTGCGGCGCGCAGCTCGGGGTTGGACAACAGTTTGTTGGCCTCGCGGATCTCCAAAAGCTTGTCGGCCGCCGCCGGGTCATTGCCAAGCCGCTCGTGTGAATAGTGCGCGGTGGCTTGCAGGTAAGCCGCTTCAATGTCTGCAACGCTGGCGTTGCCGGGAATGCCCAGCGTGGAATAGGCGGATTTCATGGGTTCAGGTCGAAAGGCATGGATGAAGAATGGTAGCGCAGGGGAGTTGGTAAAAAGTCACATAAAGATACTTTTTGGGACATGCATACCCAATTTGGGGTTGATGATGCTTGTTTTTGGCTGAATTTTTGATTTCAAGAAAAAAATCTGCCATTAAGTCGCGTGAAATATAGATTTATAGCTATATATTTTGTAGCAGAAGCGCAAACGGCAAACTCAGCAGGCCGAGCAGGGTGGAGAGTGTGATCATCGCCGCGACGGGGGCACCGTCGTAACCCATGCGGGTGGCGAGCACGTAGGCGCTGGCCGAGGTGGGCAGGGCGGCAAAAGCCAGCAGCATGGTGGTTTGCACCGGGCCGAGTTGGAAGGCGCGGGCCAGCGCCAGTGCCGCCAGCGGCATCAGCAGGTGTTTGATGGCCAGGAGCGAAATACCGAGTGTTTTTGCGCGCGCCAGGGCCGAGATTTGCAAACCGGCGCCAGCGGCCATCAGTCCGAGCGCGAGTGAGGCGGCGCCCAGGCGCGAGACGGTGGGCACCAGCCAGCCTGGTATCGAGAAACCGGCGAGGTTGGCCAACACGCCGCCGGCGGTGGCGATGATCAGCGGGTTCTTGATGAGTTCGCGGCCAAAATGGCGGTCAGCATGGCGCGCCATGGGCCAGACGGCGGCGACGTTCAGCACCGGCACACACACACCGATGAGGATGGCGATCAAGGCTACGCCTTCGGGCCCGGCCAGGCGCTCGGCCAGCGCCAGCGCAATGAAGGAATTGAAGCGGAAGGCGATTTGCGCGCAGGCGGCGTGCTGGCGCGTGTCGATGTGGGTCTTGAACCAGGGCAGGTGCGGCAGGGCGTAAGCCAGGGCGATGCCGAAGGCGGCCAGCGCCCAGCCCGCGCCAATGACACTGGAGGCAGCAGCCAGGTTCAAGGGCGTTTTCACGATGGAGTGAAACAGCAGCACCGGGAACAGGAAGTAATACACCAGCGATTCAACTTTTTCCCACACGGCGCGGTCCAGCGCGGTGTAGCGGCAGACGAGGAAACCGAGAAAAATGAGGGAGAAATCGGGAAAAAGCAGTTGAAAATAATTCACCCTGCGAGAATATTCGATTTCCAGATCGACGCGATAGGGCGTTGCATCTCCTGGCCGCACTGGAGTGCTGTCTGCGTCGATGCGCCTTCTCTCGCGCCGATCTGGAAATCGAATGACATTCCATTAAGGCCCCCATGAAACGCAAAAGCTTCGTTTTCCTCGCCGTACTCGCCGCTGCAAGCGGTTCGTTCGCCCAAACCTATCCCAACAAAGTCATCCGGCTGCAAGTGCCGTTTGCGCCAGGCGGCACCACCGACATCATTGCCCGCGTGATCGCCGAGCCGCTGGGCAGGGCCTTGGGGCAATCGGTGATCGTTGAAAACAAGGCGGGCGGCGGCGGCGTGATCGGTGCCACGGAGACGGCGCGCGCCGTGCCGGATGGGTATTCGCTGGCCATGGCCACGGTGTCAACGACGGCGGCGAACCCGGCGATCAACCCGAAAATCCCCTACAACCCGCTGACCGATTTCACGCCGATCATCAACATCGCGGCCACGCCGAATGTGATCGCCGTGCACCCCGGCTTCCCGGCCAAAGACTACAAGGGCTTTGTCGCCGAGCTGAAAAAGTCGCCCGGCAAATACGCTTATTCTTCCTCGGGCACGGGGGGCATCGGCCACTTGCAGACGGAGCTGTTCAAGAGCCTGGCGGGCGTGTTCATCACCCACATTCCCTACCGCGGCGCTGGCCCCGCGCTCAACGACACGGTGGCCGGCCAGGTGCCGATGATTTTTGACAACCTGCCCTCGGCGCTGCCCTTCATCAAGGACAACCGCCTCGTGCCCATCGTGGTGGCCGCGCCGCAGCGCCTGGCGCAATTGCCCAATGTGCCGACCTTCAAGGAAGTGGGCCTGGAGCCGGTGAACCGCATGGCGTATTACGGCATTTTGGGCCCCAAAGGGCTGCCCAGGGAAGTGGTTGACAAGGTCAACGCGGCGGTGAAAAAAGCGCTGGAAGACCCGGCGGTGAAAAAGCGCATTGAAGACACCGGCTCGATCATCATCGCCAACACGCCGGAGCAGTTTGCCGAGCAGATCAAGGCCGAGTTTGAGGTTTACAAAAAGGTGGTGGACACCGCCAAACTCAAGCTGGATTGACGGGTGGCCTTGCAGGGCGCGCCGATGAAGGCAGATGAAAGGGAGATTTACCCTGGCATCGACACCTTCGTAGACGCCTTGTGGCTTGAAGATGGCTTGTCGAAGAACACGCTGGCGGCTTATCGGCGCGACCTGAGCCTGTTTGCCAAATGGCTGGGCGCGCGCGGCAAGCCGCTCGTGGCGGCTTCTGAAACCGATGTGCTGGCTTATTTTTCAGAGCGGCATGAGGCCAGCAAGGCCACCTCGGCGAACCGCCGCCTGACTGTGTTCAAGCGTTATTTCCGTTGGGCGCTGCGCGAGCATCTGGCCAGTGTGGACCCGACGCTGAAATTGCAACCGGCCAAACAGGCGGCACGGTTCCCGGCCACCCTCTCCGAAGCGCAGGTGGAAGCGCTGCTGGCCGCGCCGGATCTGGCCAGCGGCATCGGCATCCGCGACCGCGCGATGATTGAGCTGATGTACGCCAGCGGGCTGCGGGTGAGCGAGCTGGTCTCACTCAAGGTGCTCAACCTGAGCCTTTCAGACAACGTGCTGCGGGTGTTTGGCAAAGGCAACAAGGAGCGGCTGGTGCCGTTTGGCGAAGTGGCAAACCAGTGGCTGCGCATCTACATGACGCAGGTGCGCCCGGCGATGGTGGCGGCGCACCAGACCGACGACCTGTTTGTGACCAACCGGGGCATGAAACCCGGCACGGCGATGAGCCGCGTGATGTTCTGGATGATCATCCGCAAATACGCGCTGATGGTGGGCATCACCTCCAAACTCTCGCCGCACACCCTGCGCCATGCCTTTGCCACGCACCTCTTGAACCACGGCGCAGACTTGCGCGCGGTGCAGATGCTGCTGGGGCATGCCGATATTTCGACGACGACGATTTACACGCATGTGGCGCGCCAACGGCTCAAGTCCCTACACGCCCAACATCACCCGCGCGGGTGATTTGAATCGGGAATAGAAGTAGTTAATGCAGCCAGTTCATCGTCGCTGAACCCCGCCTTGCGCCGGGCTTCCAGGTTGAAAGGCGGGCGAAGTTTGGGCGCCTTGAAGCGCTCCGACAAAACCGCATAGTGCGCCACCGGGTCAAGCCCGTCGTGTTTGCACAACCAGCGGTACCAGTGGTTGCCGATCGCCACGTGGCCCACTTCGTCGCGCAGGATGATGTCCAGAAGGGCCACCGCGCGCAAGGCATCGGGCGTGTTGACCTGGCGCAGTTTGGCCTGGATTTGCGGCGTGGCGTCGAGCCCGCGCACCTCCAGCGT
>JANMMR010000588.1:0-8415 GCA_031373455.1 Rhodoferax sp. | reverse complement strand
CGCTTCAATCGGCCTTGTCATAAAACCGGTCGAGAAAATCCAGCTGGGCCTGGCGCCATTGGCGCTCCACAGTTTGTGTGTCGGCAAAACAGGCATAGGTGTCGCGGGCCGCATCGTACGGAGGCCAAGAAAACGGTGCCTGGCCGGACTGGCTGGACAGGTGCGCGCCGGCATTGCCCGCGTGAGCGACCTCGACTGCGCCATTGGGGTTGCCGCTGCGCGCAAAACTAACCCAGGCGGACATCAAGGACGCGGAAACGGCTTCGTCAATGGCATCATGGTCAGCGGTTTCACCGGGTGCGGCAGCGCTCACGTTGCCAAAAACATGCGCGACTTCTTCGCCGTGGTGCGGGCCGTCGGTCTGGTGTGGGCGCCGGCGCTTGAAGAGGTAACGCCAGGTCTTCGGTTCCAGACGCGCCATGCTTTGCGCCAGCAGGCGGGTGCCGTAGTTGAATTGGGTGTCGGCAAATATTTCTCCCACGCGCTGGCGGGCCTGCTGGCCATCCTGCGCCGGGTAGAGCGCAAAAACCTCAGCTGCCGCTGTGCCGAAATTGGTCTGCACCATGTCGCGGTATTGGTCGAGTGTGTCAATCGGCCAACTGGCGGTGAGCAGGCTGCCCTCGTCGGCGTTGCTGCCGACGATCAGCGGCATGGGGTGCAACTGGCCGGCTTTGAAAACTTCCCGCTCGTCTTGCTTGAGCAGCCATCCGTCACGAATCGGGCGCAACACGCGCGGGGTGGTGAGGCCGCGCACCTTGGGCGCCAGAAGGCCGGTCTTCTGGAACAGTTCGCTGGCACCCAACTGGCGCAGCGCGGCGATGTCTTGCCCCAGCGCCAAACCGGCTTGCTCGGCCTGCTGCAGCGTCGCCAGCGGGCGGCAGGCACCGGGGCTGTGCAAAATGGCCTGGTGAAACAGGCCCGACGCCTGAGCGCTTGTCAGGAGCAAGGAAATGGATGCGGAGCCTGCCGACACACCAAAGGCCGTGACCCGGCGCGGGTTGCCGCCAAACGCCGCGATGTTGTCGCGCACCCATGCCAAAGCCACCATTTGGTCCAGAAGGCCATAGTTGCCGGATACGCCGTGATCCGATTCGGCACTGAGCGCTGGGTGCGCCAAAAAACCAAACAGACCGCTGCGGTAGTTGAAACTCACCACCACCACGCCTTGGGCAGCCATGGCAGCGCCATCGCTGCGCAGGTCCGAGCCACTGCCGCCAACAAAACCGCCGCCGTGGATCCACACCATCACCGGCAGGCTGCCCGTGGCGGCGCTGGCGGGTGCCCAGACGTTGAGGTACAGGCAGTCTTCATTTTGTGAGGGGCCACGCAGGCGGGCATTGGGCGCTTGCGGCAAATCGGGGCCAAAAGCCATCGTGTCGCGAACGCCGGACCAGGTTGGTGCAGGCGCAGGTGCCCGCCAGCGCAGCGGGCCGATAGGCGCCGCAGCGTAGGGGATGCCTTTGTAGGCGTTGACGGCCACGCCTGCGCTGGTGGAGATTGTGCTGCCACGCACGGAGCCGCAGGGAGGGGACGCCAGAGGGAGCTTGTCCATGTGTTCAGCCCAGTGAAGGGGTCTTGGGTGTGGATGCCATGCGGGCGCGAACCTGGTCCGCCAGGGCCAGCAGGCGTTTGCCGTTTTTCGCCAGAACCGCAGGGGTTTGCGCACTGGCCGCGCCCTGGGAGTTGAACGCCATCACGGTGTGGCCGTCGTTGTCCAGAAACGGCACCGCCACCGAGATGGTGTTTTGCTGAAACGTGCGCGCGGCGATGCAATACCCTCGGGCTTCCACTTGCGCCACCGCGTCATCGAGTTGCAGGTGCAGGTCGGCCCATTCATCCGGGTAGTGCTGGCTCAATTGCGCGTAAAGGCGCTCGCGCTCGCGCCCGTCCAGCGCGGCAATACACGCGCGGCCCATGGCGGTGCGAATCAATGGAACGCGAAATCCCACACGTTGGCGCCGGTTCGGGTTGCGCTCACCCAGGGCGTATTCGAGGTACAGAACACTCAGGTTCTCATGCACGCCCAGACCAATGTTGGTGTGGGTTTGCGCAGCCAGTTGCACCATGAGAGGCCGCGCAATGGAGGGCAGGGCGCGCGTCGCCAGATAGGGGTACGCCAGGCCCACCACTCCCGCTGCAAGTTCGTATTTGCCGAATTCTTCGCGGTAACGCAGGTAGCCCAGCTGGGTCAGCGTGAAGGTCAAGCGTGACACGGTGGGCTTGGGCAACCCGGTGATCTTGGCGATCTCGATGTTGCCCAGCAATGTTTGGTCGAGCTGGTAGGCGCGCAGGATCGCCAGGCCGCGCGCCAGCGCATTGTTGAAGCGCGGGTCGGCGTCGTCCGTCTTGATCTGGATGCCTTCTGAATAATCAGGAAGCAATTTGCCCATGCTGCTGATGGTGCCGAGGTTGCGGATGGGGCGTCCCATGGGTGTGTTTTCAGGTGTTTCTTCAGAGGTCAAGCACGAGCAGGTTGTCTTGGCTGCCGGAGCAGCAAATCATCATCACTTTACCGGCCAGCTTTTCGTCGTCAGAAAGCAGCGAGTCGCGATGGTCCGGCATGCCCTGGAGCACACGTGTTTCACAGGTGCCACAAATGCCTTGCTCGCAGGAGGCGGGCAGCGCCATGCCGATGCCGCGCAGGGCCGCCAGAATACTTTGACCCGGCGCCACCATGACCATATCGCCACGCCGCGCGAGTTTCACGGTAAAGCCGCCGGCGTCGGCTGCGGGTTTCACCGGCGCAAACCGTTCCACATGGACTTGTTCGCGGGGCCGGTTTGCGGTGGCGGCTTCAAAGGCGTCCAGCATCGGCGCCGGGCCACAACAGTACAGATGGCTGCCGGGCGCAGCGTGGCGCACGATGCCGGCCACTTGCAAAGGTTGGCCGGCGTGGTCGGCGTCTACATGCAGGTTCAATTCAGCGCCCGCCAACTCGTCGAGAAACGCCGCGTCTTGCCGCTCGCGAACGCTGTAATGCAATTGCCAGGGGCGTCCGGTTTGGCGCAAACGCGCCACCATACCCACCATCGGCGTGACGCCGATGCCGCCGGCGATCAACACCGTATGCGGCGCATCTTCGGCCAGCACAAAATTGTTGCGGGGCGCGCCAATGGGCAACACACTGCCAACACGCAGGCTGTCGTGGATGAAGCGCGAGCCGCCCCGGCCGTTGTCGTCCCGTTTCACGCCCACGACGTAACAATGACGCTCACCAGGTGTGTTGCACAAGGAGTATTGACGCACCAGGCCGTTGGGCAAGTGCAAGTCTATGTGCGCCCCCGCCGCAAATGGGGGCAAGAGCGCTCCGTCAAGCGGCGTGAACTCGTACAGGTGGATGTTCCGCGCGGCAAAACGGATGCTGTTGAGCCGCAGCGGCATGGTTTCGGTGACCGGCGCGCTCATCAGGCCCAGTGCGCGAAACACATGCCGGTGCCGGTGCCGGCGGGGCTGCGGTAGCCCGGTATGTAGTGCATCGAGGCCAACGCCAAGTTCTGGGTGGCGCCGGCCATGCAAATCCAGTTTCGGATCTCCGAATTGCCGGAGTTGAGCTGGTTCAAAGGCAGGGTTTGCAAGGTGTGGATGTCTTGGTCGCGCAAGGCCTTCATGACGCGGTTGTCCAGCGCTTCGTCCACGGTGAAATGGCTCAGGCCACCAGAGGCCAATACGCCCACGCGTGCGTCCCCTGGAAGCCTTTGAACCGCCTGTGCAATGGCCTGGCCGAGTTTGAAACACCGCGCGGGCCGTGGCTGGTTGGGTGGGAAATAGGTGTTCAAAAAAACCGGCACGATGGGCAGCGCCAGCCCGGGAATCAGCCGGTTGTGCACAAAACCAAAAGCATGGCCTTCGCCGTGGCCGTCATCCAGGCTGTCGGCAATGGCCAGGTCAAAGCCGTCATCCATCAGGTGGTTGATGACGTGTTTGGCAAGCGTGGCGTCTACCGGGTAATCGCGCGGTTGATCGGCCTCGTAATACCGTGCTGAAGCCGTGCGCGCCCAATCCGGGCCGACGTATTTGGAGATCGGCACATTGCGGATCAACGCCCCGTGGTAGAGCAGGATGGAGGGCATATTGCCGTCGTGGTAAAGCTCCTTCTGGTCGTCGCCGATGACGATCAAGGTGTCAAGTCTGGCCGCTCGGATGACCTCGCCCAGGCGCGTCACCTGCGCTAGTGCCGCCGCATGGCGCTGGGTGAAAACCTCGGGCGTGATTTCCTGCAGGATGGCCGGGTCCGCTTCTGCCGCCAACTCGGCGTAGGTGCGCGGCTCGCCGTCTTTGTTCAGGTGCGGGCGCATGCGGTCCCGCTCGACAAAACGCGGCCACACCTCCAGCGGGGCGTTGAGCATGGGGGTGTGTGAGGTGCCGATTCCTAAAACAATGTGCGCCATGATGATGATCAGGGTGAACCCGAATACACAATTCGAAAAATGGAATTATATTTTGAATACCGTATAAAATCTGAAAATGCCTGGCAAACTTTTTGAAGAAACTGCGCATCAAACGGGCGACATTTCTTCAAAGAATTCCGGCAAACCACCAACCGCAATCAACCCAAGTGGCAACGCGCGTCAATGCTCTGGGGCTAGAAGGCCTGTTTGTACTCGAGCCCGAGCAAAGCTCGGACGCGAACGGCCGCTACAGCCATTACTACAGCGAACGTGAACTCAAGGGCGCCGGGGCCGCTTCGCACTACGTGCAGGAGCATGCATCGCTTTATCCCGCGCGCCATACCGTTCGCGGCTTGCACTTTCAGCGCCCTCCGCACGCGCAGACCAAGGTGGTGCGTGTCGCGCGTGGACGCATCTGGGACGTGTGTGTGGATGTGCGGCGCGCCTCCGCCACCTATGGGCGCCACCGCAGTGTGGAACTCGCTGGCGGGGATTGGCGCCAGCTGCACGTGCCGTCCGGTTTTGCGCACGGTTTTTGCACGCTGGAGCCCAATACCGAAATCACATTCCGCCTGACAGACTACAACGACCGCGCGCTGGCTGGCGGTTTGCTCTGGTGTGATCCGGCGCTGGGCATTGACTGGCCCTGCGGCAGCACGCCGGCTTGGGTATTTCCGGTTGACCAGGAGTGGCCCGTGCTCAAGACTCTGGAGTCCCCGTTTTGATGCCGCGCTCGCGGATCCGCGATTGTGGGTTTGCGAATCGGGATACTTTTTCATTCAATACAGCGAGGTGAACATGTCGACCAAACCAGCCACCCTAGCGACCTCGAGGCCGATCACCCGGCGCCGCAGCCTGCAACACCTGGCCGGCGGCGCCGCAGCATTGGCTGCCAGCAATGTCCTGTCTCAGGACGACAAGTCGGCCATCACGGTGTTGGTGGGTGCAGCGTCGTCGATGGACTTCTGCGCGCGCCTCATTGCCGACCAGTTGCGCGACGCGCTGGGCCGGCCGGCCATTGTCCTGAGCAAGCTCGGCGCCGGCCAGCGAATTGCGCTGCAGGAATGCAGACGCGCCGCGCCGGATGGGCGAACGCTGGTGTTTGCCACGAGTGGGCCGTTTGCGATCTACCCGCACATCTACAACAAGCTCGACTACGACCCGGTGGCCGACTTCACGCCCATCATCGGCGTCTCGGCGTTTGATGTGGCGGTGTCCACCGGGCCGATGACCGGCGCGACCACGCTCAAACAACTGATCGACTGGCAACGCGCCAAAAAGCCCGGGGATGCGGTTTATGCGTCGGCACCGGGAAATGGCTCTCTGTCGCATTTTTTGGGCATTTCGATTGGCCTGGCCACCAATGTCGAGATGACCCACGTGCCTTACAAAGACAGCGGCGTGGGCATGATTGACCTGTCGGCCAGCCGCC
The DNA here is from genome assembly GCA_031373455.1 of Rhodoferax sp. Taxonomy (GTDB): domain Bacteria; phylum Pseudomonadota; class Gammaproteobacteria; order Burkholderiales; family Burkholderiaceae_C; genus JANYCG01. Next base: position 2,595 of record JANMMR010000588.1, on the reverse strand, counting down.
TTCCCATGCTGATCACCGGGCTGTCCCCGCAGCTCGAAATGCACCGTGCCGGCAAGACGCGCCTGTTGGCGGTCTCGGGCGACACGCGCTCACCGCTGGTGCCCGAAGTGCCCACACTCAAGGAGGCCGGTGTCAACGTCAGCAGCACCAATATCACCGGCGTGTTCGGCCCCGCCAAAATGTCGCCAGAGATCGTGAAGCGTATTCACGACGCGATCTTGCCCATGTTGTCCAACACCACGGTGCGCGGCAGATTGGCGGTGCAGGGCATGTCCATGATGCCCTCAAGCGGGCCGCAACTGGCCGCTGCCCTGGTGGACGAGCGCAAACGTTTCGAGGGGCTCGTCAAGGCCAGCGGCATGGTGAAGGAAGACTCGTGAACACCCGCGTCTCCCAAGCTGCCATCGTGCGCGGCACCTTCAGCCGCCGCGCAACCTTGCGGTGCCTGGCTGCTTCAGCGATTTCACTCGCAGGTGTGCAGGCCAGGGCGCAAGACGACAAGTCGCCCGTTACCCTGCTGGTGGGCGCCGCCTCTTCGATGGATTTCACCGCGCGCCTGATCGCCGAACATTTGCGCGAAGCGCTGGGCCGCCCGGTCGTTGTCGTGAGCAAACTCGGTGCCGGTGGCCGCTTGGCGCTGGGTGACCTCAAGCGCGCCGCCGCGGATGGCCGCACCCTGATGTTTTCCACCAGCAGCGTGTTTGCCATTTACCCCAACATCTACACCAAACTAGATTACGACCCGGTTGCCGATTTCACGCCGGTGGCGGGCGTGTGCTGGTTTGACCTCGGCATCGCCACCGGGCCGATGACGGGCGCCCCTGACATGCGCCAGCTGATCACCTGGTCGAAGGCGCAGAAAGACGGTCTGGTGTATGGCTGCGCGCCGGGCGCCGGTTCCTCCTCGCATTTTGTCGGGATTGCATTGGCGCAGGCGACGGCGGTGACCATGACACCCGCGCATTACCCCAACAGCGGCAACGCCATCATTGACCTCTCGGCCGGGCGCCTGCCGATGGTGGTTACCGGGACCAGCCCGCTGGCCGAGCAGCACAAGGCCGGGAAAATCCGCCTGCTGGCGGTCTCTGGCGAGCAGCGGTCGCCCCTGCTGCCGGACGTACCGACCCTGAAGGAAGCCGGCGTCAACGTCACCCTGCAAAATTCCGCGGGCCTGTTCGGCCCGGCCAGAATGCCGCGCGAACTGGTTGACCGCATCCACAACGCGGTGGCTCAGATGCTGACGCGTGCCGATGTGCGTGACAAGCTGGCTGGGCAAGGCATGGCGGTCTCGCCGATGAACGGCACACAACTCGCCGCCTCGCTGGCTGAAGACCGAAAACGTTTTGAAGGCCTGGTCAATGCCAGCGGTTACGTGCGGGAGAACCTGTGATGGCGGGTGCCGTTGTCGATACCCTTGCTGATTCAAGGCTGGCCGCTGCGGCCCGATTTCAGGCGGCCTGGGTGGCAGCCGATGCCACAGCTGGCAGTTTGCTGGCGCTCCTGCATCCTCAGGTTGAATTCAACACCCTCGGCAAAAACGCCAGCGGCGCCCAGGCCGTGGCCGCCGAGCTGGTGGGTGGCGCCAATGGCGAACTATCGCGCAAACTGCGCTGGAGCGTACCCATTGCTGTCGGTAAGCAGGTGCGCCTCACGGGCGAGCGCCAGGTGGGCACCTGGGACCGCGGCTTGATCGTCACCCTGGGTCTTTCGGGCGACCTCATCAGCAAGGTGCAGCAGCAGCGCACAGCCCCGCCGCCGCCTGTGGCCCAGCCGATCGTGTTGCCCGAGTCGCTCAAGCAAATGGTCAACCGTGCGCTGGTGGATCGCCACCCGATGTTGATGGCTTACACCGACCTTGAAGGCCAGCCAGTGCTGAGTTTTCGCGGCTCGGTGCAGGCGTTCAGCGAGGATCAATTGGCCATGTGGATCCGCAGCCCTGACGGCGCGTTCGTCCGCGCCATCCACCAAAACCCGCGCGTGGCCCTGGTCTACCGCAATGAAGACAGCAAGGCCACCTACAACTTCCAGGGGCGCGCCCGCGTGAGCGTGCTGGAGGCGGATCGGCAGCGCGTTTTCGCCGCCGCGCCTGAAGCCGAACGCGCTCATGACTTCGCCATGCTGGGTGTTGTCGTCGTCGTCGATCTGGACCGCGTGGAAGGTTATGCCGGCCTGGGGCCGTCCGGCCAAATGGGTCAAATCCGCCTGTTGCGTGGTGCGGCCTGACCATCCTGCGAGCCCTCCAACCCTTCATTTCCATCAACTTTTTTCATCACCGCATTGGAGAAAAAATGAAACTGAGCATTGACAACGAAGAAATGGCCCGCGTTGGCCCCGGTACCGTCATGGGCAACTTCATGCGCCAATACTGGATACCGGCGGGCAAATCCAGTGAACTGGCCACAGATGGCACCCCCATGCGATTGCTGCTGCTGGGTGAAAAGCTGGTGGCGTTCCGTGACAGCAATGGCCGTGTCGGCGTGATGGACCACCTGTGCCCGCACCGCTGCGCATCCCTGGTGCTTGGGCGCAACGAAGAAGGCGGCTTGCGCTGCATCTACCACGGCTGGAAGTTCGATGTGGATGGCAACTGTGTCG
>JANMMR010000574.1:0-1756 GCA_031373455.1 Rhodoferax sp. | reverse complement strand
GGTGGCAATGCGCTTCGTCCGCACAATAACAGCCCACGGAGAAGTTGCCGGTTTTCGACAAGGCGGCCAGCACGCGAATGGCGTGGGCGGCCTCGGGCGCAGCCATTTCGGTTTTGTATTTTTTGACAAACCCCGCCCATTTCGCCGGTGTGTCGGCCGCCTGGCCGAGTTTCATCACCTCAGGGCTGGGCGCCAGGGTGGGAAACCACACGTCGTACCAGTTTTGCGCGGCAAATTGCGTTTTGGGCACGCCGCGCGGCGGGCGGCGCACGGTGCCGATGCGGGTGCCCTCGTGGGCCAGGCGCGGCGTGCCGAGTCTGACAACCTGAATGGCCATGGCGGCTCCTTGGGTAGGGTGGTGTGAATCCGCTGAACAGTTACAAGACATTCTGCCAGTGCCTGCGCTAGACGCGGTGGGGAATCGGCACGTAAACTGCGTTATTGAAGCTGCGCTATTGAAGCCGGGCATGGCCATGGCACTCGACCCCGTACGACTTCGCTCAACCCACCAGGACGGCCCCATGAAAACCGCTTTGAAATTCGCCGCATTGGCGTTCTCGACAACGCAGATTTTTGCCCTCGCCGGTTTTACCGCCTCCACAGCGCTTGCCGCCGAGTTCAAGCTGCGCCTCTTGGAGACGACTGACCTGCACATGAACCTGCTGAGTTACGACTACTACCAGGACAAGGCGACCGACCAATACGGCCTCTCGCGCGCCGCCACCCTCATCAAGGCGGCCCGTGCCGAGGCGCCCAACAGCCTGCTGTTTGACAACGGCGACCTGCTGCAAGGCAACCCGCTGGGCGACTATGTGGCCAAGGTTAAGCCGCTCAAAGCCGGCGAGGTGCACCCGGCCTACAAGGTGATGAACCAGATGGGTTACGACGCCGCCAACCTGGGCAACCACGAGTTCAACTACGGCCTGCCCTTCTTGCGCCAGGCGATTGCCACGGCCAACTTCCCGTATGTCAACGCGAATGTGTTTCTGGACGAGAAAAAACCCGCCGGGCAAGAAACCCACGCCTTCACGCCCTATGTGATGCTGGAGCGGCAGTTTGCCGACGCCCAGGGCACGAGACACAGCCTCAAGATCGGTGTGATCGGCTTCGTGCCGCCGCAGATCATGCAGTGGGACAAAGCCGCGCTGGAAGGCCGTGTGATCGCCAAAGACATGGTGGAGGTGGCCAAAAAATACGTGCCCGAGATGCGCGCCAAGGGGGCGCAGCTGGTCATCGCGATTCCGCATTCAGGCATCGACCGCGCCGTCATTGGCAGCATGGCCGAAAACGGGGTTTCCGGCCTAGCCGATATCCCCGGCATCGACGCGATTCTGTTCGGCCACTCCCATGCCGAGTTCCCCTCGAAGGCCTTCGCCGGTTTCCCCAAAGTCAACATCGAAAAAGGCAGCATCAATGGCATTCCCGCCGTGATGCCGGGGCGCTGGGGCGACCATCTGGGCGTGATTGACCTGACGCTGAACAACGACTCGGGCGCCTGGAAGGTGGCCGCAGCCCAAGCCTCCATCCGCCCGATTTTTGACCGCGAGGCGAAAAAGTCCATCGCCGCTGAAGACGCCATGGTCGAGAGAACCGTGGCTGCCGAACATGCCGGCACGCTGGAATACGTGCGCAACAAAGTCGCCTTCAGCAGCGCGCCGATTTACAGCTATTTCGCACTGGTGGAAGACGACCCCTCGGTGCAGATCGTCTCCAACGCGCAGATCGCCTACGTGAAACGCGCGCTGGTCGGCACGCC
>JANMMR010000549.1:0-1529 GCA_031373455.1 Rhodoferax sp. | reverse complement strand
CCTGTTTGGCGGGCTGGCGGCCAGCCGCACCCGCTCGGTGCAATTTGCCGTGGGCGGCAACGGCAACATCCAGGGCCACGGCTCGGCCAGCGGCGTGTTCAGCGGCGGCTTGAGCGGCGTGGCGTTTGGCGACGGTGTGGCACTGGTCTCGCGCGTCACCCAGGGCTGCCAGCCGGTGTCCAAAACCCGGGTGGTGACAGCCTTTGACGACAACGTCGCCACCCAGCTGGACGGCGAACCGGCCCTGGACGTGATGCTCGGCGACCTGGGCGCCACGCTGGCGGAGCCTGAGACGGCGCTGGCCAAAGTGCGCCAGACCCTGGTCGGGCTGGTTGACCCGGATGACACGGTTTACGAGAGCGAGAGCGACCGCCAGCACGACGCGGGCGGCCGCAGCACGGTGGGCCACAGCGGCAACTTTGGCGGCAATTTCGGCAGTGATGTAACGGTGCGCCACATCATCGGGCTGGACCCGGGGCGCCGGGGCGTGGCGGTGTCGGCGCACCTCAAGACCGGCATGCAACTGGCGTTTTGCCAGCGCAACGTGCAGGCCGCGCGGGCTGACCTGGTGCGCGTTTGCGCGGAGATCCGCGAAGAACTCGACACCTCGGAGCTGCCGCTCACACCGGTCTTCGCTGCAGTTGAAATCGAATCGATACCCGCGCCCAAGCCGCGCGCCATCGCCGGCGCCATCTACGTGAGCTGCTCGGGCCGCGGTGGCCCGCATTTCGGTGGCCCCAGCGCCGAGTTGCAGATCGTGCGCAAGGCCCTGGGCGACGTGCCCCTGGTCGGTTTTTTTGCCGGCGGCGAAATTGCCCGCCACCACCTCTACGGCTACACCGGGGTGCTGACGGTTTTCACATCACAGTAGGCGCTGCAAGGCGCCCGTTTGAAAGGATCAGGCCATGTTGTCCCCTGACGAGCTTGAAAAACTGATGCCCGCTGAAACCACCCGGTTTCGCTCGCCCATTCCCACGCAGTCGGTCTCCAGCGACGAATTCATGCCTTCGGTTCAAAGCCCGAAGCAAAAGGAATTTGAAGCGCGCGTCAAAGAACTCGGCACCACCATCTCGAAAAAACTCGGCATCCCGCGCCGGCGCTTTTTCCAGGGCGCAGCGGGCATGGCGGCGGCCTTTGTGGCGATGAACGACACCTTCGGCCCGATGTACCTGGTGAGCCGCGCCGAGGCGCAAACGCCCGAGCTGGCCAACGAACGCGCGGGCGCGCTCAAAGGCCAGTTCATCATGGACATGCACACGCATTTTTTACGCGACGACACCCGGCTGACCAACTTCGTGCGGGCGCGCGAAGCGGTGGGCCGTGCCGGCTGGAATCCGGCGCTGGCTGGCAAGCCGCAAACCCTGGACGACCTGAAGTTCGCCAACTATTTCAAGGAAATCTACCTCGACAGCGACACCAAGGTGGCGCTCATCTCGGGCTCCGGCTCCGAGGAGCCGCGCGACTGGTTTCTCACCAACGAAATGAAAGCTGAGGCGCGCCGTGATGTGAACCAGAAAGCGGGCGCCAAA
>JANMMR010000548.1:0-6179 GCA_031373455.1 Rhodoferax sp. | reverse complement strand
CGAGGGCGCGGCCAGCGTCAAGCTGCTGTGCGAAATCGCTGCCGAGCGCGGCCTGCTGGTCGACATGCACTGCGACGAATCCGACGACCCGCACTCGCGCCACGTGGAATCACTCGCGTTTGAAACGCAGCGCCTGGGCCTGCACGGCCGCGTCACCGGTTCGCACCTGACGTCCATGCACAGCATGGACAACTACTACGTCAGCAAGCTGCTGGGCCTGATGGCCGAGGCGCAATTGAGCGTGGTCAGCAACCCTTGCGTCAACATCACGCTGCAGGGCCGCCACGACACCTACCCCAAGCGCCGTGGCCTGACCCGTGTGCCCGAGTTGTTGGCCGCCGGGCTGGACGTGGCCTTCGGGCAAGACGACATGCTGGACCCGTGGTATTCCATGGGCTGCGCCGACATGCTGGACGTGGCCAGCATGGGCCTGCATGTGGCGCAGATGACCTCGCAGGCCGCGATGCGGCAGTGCTTCGAGATGGTCACCACGGTGCCGGCGCGCATCATGAAGCTGGAAGGCTACGGGCTTGCTGTTGGTTGCAACGCCGACTTTGTGTTGCTGCAGGCGCGTGATCCGGTGGAGGCGATCCGGCTGCGGGCGACGCGGCTCAAAGTGTTCCGGCGGGGGAAATTGATTGCGTCTACTCCTGCTGCAACTGCTTCGCTGAATTTGCCTGGGAGGCCTGGGGAGACTTCCTGGTTGCGGGATTGATCAAAGGTCCTGCTTCCTGCTTTCTGCTTCCTACGTTCAAGGTTCAAGGTTCAAAGGCCATTTCGCTCGCGCTGACCTCGACCGCCGCGCCGCCAACGAGGCATTGCGCCGCCGCTCCTCATGGTGCTTAACCCTTTTCGCCTTCGGCTCAAAGGCGCAGAAATCGTCGGGACGGCGCAATGCCACGCTGGCGGGGAAAGGTTGAAGCGAAATAAAGGTCACGAATCAAGGGCACTTGGCGACTTTGTCAAAATCAAAATACCTGTCCAATTGAGCAGGCTATGATGCCAAGGCTATGTCAGAAAAAGCTTTTTGCATATGAACCAGCCACGTTATTTGACAGGGGTCATGTTATTCCGCGGTAGTCTGCAGTCCTGCGGGATGGTCATAAATTGGAGTCCTTAATCCGCCATGGAAAATACCTCAGAGTCCAAGTTTGCCTCGGCGAAAAAGATCGCGGTTGTCATTCTCCTTGGGGCCGTTGGAAGTGGTGTCTGGACCTGGGTCGGAGAGCCACTGCTTAACGTCATTGGCAACGTCGCAATTCGCGTTGTAGGTTGGTTTTCTAGCGCCTACGTCGAATCGATGTACGCCGAAATTGGGAAGGGCCAATACGAGCGAAGTGCGACGTTTGTGCACGGCACAATCGCCGGCCTGTATGTGATTATTTGGTCGATCATTCCATTCCTCACCTATGAGCAGCGAAACAATCTCACCAAAATAATTACACCATTTCGAGCCACCTTGAAAGCTGCTGAGGATGGCCATCCAATACAAATTCCTGTAGAGAAAAAAAATCCAAAACAGGTGCTTGCTGATGCTGAGCGGTTGGCGCGAAGTCTGACCGTCTCCTTTTGGGTTTTGGCGGCAGTTGCTCCATTTGCCATCACATTTCAAGTTGCCGCCTTCTATCGGAGTTCCTATGCGTCAGAAGCCACAGTATTTGTCGAGAGATCGATTGATATATTGTCTCCGCATATCAATAGCGACTCAATTCTGCGGCTCCGAGCTAACTACCGGGCAATATCGAGTCGAAAGCAATTCGTAGCGCTCCACCAGGAACTTGGTGACCTCGCCAAAGCAAAAAATGTCGAGATCCCAGCGTTCTCACTCTTTTAGGGGCTCTTGCAAATCATTGGCGCTGAAGCCCGTTCGCGCCGCACAATTCGGACGTCGTGTTTATTTTCGGTTGCTATACTAATAGTAGCAATCTATGCACATTAGAAGAGGCTAAAGCCAAACTCTGCCAACTTCGCAGGCGATTCCATCTTTTCAATCACCCTCAACCATACAAGCGAAGCGAGTTGTGCGGCGGCCCCGTCGTTGCGTACTGCAGATGGTCGCCCGAAGGGCCAGCGACATTTGAGCGCCAGCGGCGCTGCGGGGGTTCAGGCCGACGGCGTACCGAACTCAGCGGCGATCCAAGCCTTCAGCGGCAACATCTGGCACCTTGGCCAACGCAGCATCAAACTTCTTGCGGCTTCCCCGCTTGCTGGCCTTTTTGGCTGGCAGTGTCGCCACAAAACTGGCACACCAGACCACCCAAGCCTTCAAGGCTTCATCTTCTGCCAAGCCCGGCGCATCGATGTAGACGTAGCCCTTCATCGGGCGGCCCGTGAAGTCCATCTCGCGGACGTGGGGCATGGCCATGGCATCCAGATGCCGTTCCGGGCCGACCCGGGCCATCAGCGTTGACGCTTGCACGCCCACAAACATCTTGCCATCGCGCAGGAAGGCCAGCCCACCAAACATCCTGCGCTCAGCCACGCCTGGCAGATCGCCAAGCGCTTCACGTATCCGTTGGGCCAAACCTGGGTCATAACTCATGGCAACACCTTTCTTTGAGATACCCGCAATCTTGCGCAGGATTCAGCACAGCCACACCCGTCTGCTCAATATCCGCCACGTTGCGGGTCACCACCGCCGTGCCATGCGCCAACGCGGTCACGCCGAATAAGCCTCCAACTTCAAGCCCGCAAAAATTTTGAAATCCACCACATTGCGGGTCAACAAACCAAAGCCGTGGTGGATGGCAGTGGCGGCAATCAGGGCATCGTGCGCGCCAGCAGTCTGGTTTTTGGGCAGCGCAGCGATCATGCGGGCGTGGGTGCGCGCCACCGGGAATGAGAACTCCAGCACCGGAATGCTGGCCAATAAATGTTCGACAAAGGCCGAGCGCAAGGCGCGCCGTTTGGCGGTGTTGGCTCGCTCAACGCCCACCAGCAACTCACTGGCGCTTACGCTGCTGAGGTAAGCGCCCTCGTAGGCGGCCCACCGGGCAAAGTTCGGCGCAGCGCCGGACTTTTCTGCCAACACCCAAACGTCGGTGTCGATCAGGAGGCCCATGGGTCAGCCCGCTTCAGCAGCCTTGACCTGACGGCCCGCACTTCGTCCGCCATAGTTTGCACCTCTTCACCTGGCAAGTGAGGCCCCTTGGCCAGCAGGACATCAAGCTGAGCCAGCGGGAAACCTGTTGAAGCCACGGCAGGTGACACGCGGGCGATGACCCGTTTGCCGCGTTCGATCTCGAAGACCTGGTTTTTGTATTGCACTTGGTTCAGGTAGTCAGACAGGCCTCGGGAAAAATCTGTGGCGTTGACCGCAATGGCATTCATGGAGTCACCTCAAAAATATGATTATCAGTTTATCAGGTATTTAGCGCCGAGACTTGCGCACGGTACCGGGCACTGCCGCATTCCGCCCTTTCAGGTGATCACACTCGGCTCCGCGCGCCCGGTGTGCTGGCGGATCTGGGCCAAATCGCCAGCCAGGGCTACAAGGTCTGCCAGGGCCTGCTGCGTGGGCAAGTCGTGGCGGCTTGGGTCAGGCTCGAAGTTTTCGATGTACACCCGCAGCGTAGAGCCGGAAGTGCCAGTGCCTGACAGCCGGTAAACGATGCGCGCGCCGTCGTTGAAAACGATGCGCAGGCCCTGGTGGCTGGAGACGCTGCCGTCAATCGGGTCGGTGTAGCTGAAGTCGTCGGCCTGTGCAACTGTGCGACCCGCCAGGTTGGTGCCGACCAGTCCGGCCATCCTGCCCGTCAGTTCCTGCATCAGGCGTTTGGCGGCGTCGCTGTCGATCTCTTCGTAGTCGTGGCGGGTGTAGTAGTTGCGGCCGTAAGTGGCCCAGTGCTCGCGCGCGATGGCCTGCACACTTTCGCCGCGCGCGGCCAGAATGCTTAGCCACAGCAGTACCGCCCACACGCCGTCTTTCTCGCGCACATGGCTGGAACCGGTGCCGGCGCTCTCCTCCCCGCACAAAGTGACACGGCCGGCGTCAAGCAGGGTGCCGAAATACTTCCAGCCGGTAGGCGTCTCGAAGCAGGGCACATCCAGCGCTTTGGCGACACGGTCTGCCGCGCCGCTGGTGGGCATGGAGCGGGCGATGCCGGCAATGCCCTGGCGGTAGGCCGGTGCCAAGAGCGCGTTGGCCGCCAGCATGGCCAGCGAGTCTGACGGCGCGATGAAGATGCCACGGCCAATGACGAGGTTGCGGTCACCGTCGCCGTCGGATGCAGCGCCCAGGTCGGGCGCGGCAGGTGACATCATCAAATCGACCAGCTCTTTGGCATGCACCAGGTTCGGGTCGGGGTGGTGGCCGCCGAAATCCGGCAGTGGTATGCCGTTGCGCACCGTGCCTGCGGGCGCGCCCAGCTCGCACTCGAAGATGGCGTGCGCATAGGGGCCGGTGACGGCGTGCATGGCGTCAAAGGCCAGCCGGAAACCGGACTTGAACAGGGCGCGCAACGCGTTAAAGTCAAACAGATCGCGCATCAGGTCAAGGTAGTCTGCCACCGGGTCGAAGACCTCGACGACCATGCCGTCGACGGTATGCGTGGCGATGCGGTCGAGGTCAATGTCTGGCGCATCGGCGATGCGGTATTCACGGATGGAAAGTGAACACGCGTAGATCGCGTCGGTGATGCGTTCAGTCGCCGGCCCGCCGTTGGCCGCATTGAACTTGATGCCGAAGTCGCCATCGACGCCGCCCGCGTTGTGGCTGGCCGACAGGATCAACCCGCCGAAAGCGCCATGTTTGCGGATCACGCAGGACGCCGCTGGCGTCGACAGGATGCCTCTCTGCCCCGCCATCACCCGCGTGAAACCGTTGGCCGCCGCCATCTTGATGACGAGTTGCATGGCTTCGAGGTTGTAATAACGCCCGTCGCCTCCCACCACCAAGGTCAGCCCGGCAAAGCCTTCGGCGGGCCGCACAGCGTTGAAGACCGCCTGCACGAAGTTGGCCAGGTAATGCGGGCGGGCGAATTCGGCCACTTTCTTGCGCAGGCCACTGGTGCCGGGTTTCATACCGGCAATGGCCTGGGTTGGGATTTTGAGGTAGGTCATGGCAGGGTTTTAGCACGCCCGCTGGCAATATGGCAAAGGAATACCTCAACCTTGTACTGGCGGCCAGAAACCCGTTTGAGACGAGACTATTATTGGCATTGCAAATAAAAAGGAGACAACATGAAACCTGATGAGTTGGCCTTGAGTTTTGACTTGCCCAAACGGACGGTCGCCCTGGTGCTGGCCGGCGGACGTGGCAGCCGCCTAATGAACCTGACAGACCGCCGGGCCAAGCCCGCCGTTTATTTTGGGGGCAAGTTCCGCATCATCGATTTCGCGCTGTCCAACTGCCTGAATTCCGGCATCCGCCGCATCGGTGTGATCACGCAGTACAAATCGCACAGCCTGTTGCGCCACCTGCAGCGAGGCTGGGCCTTCCTGAAAAGCGAGATGAACGAGTTTGTCGACCTGTTGCCGGCCCAGCAGCGCACCGACGACGAGAGCTGGTACCGTGGCACCGCCGACGCGGTCTACCAGAACCAGGACATTCTGGCGAGTTACCGCTCGGTGGACTACGTGGTCGTGCTGGCCGGCGACCACATTTACAAGATGAACTACGCCCTGATGCTGGCGGACCACGTCAGCAAAGGCCGTGACTGCACGGTGGGCTGCATCGCGGTGCCGCGCGACGAGGCGTCGGCTTTCGGCGTCATGGCGGTGGACGACAAATACATGATCACCGAGTTTGTCGAAAAGCCGGCCGACCCGCCCGCCATGCCCGGCCATCCCGACATGTCGCTGGCCAGCATGGGCATCTATGTCTTCAACGCACGCTACCTGTACAAGGAGCTTGAGCGCGACATGGCCGACCCTGACTCCAGCCACGACTTTGGCAAAGACATCATTCCGCGCGCGGTGCGCAATGGCTGCGCCGCAGCGCACCCGTTTGAACTGAGCGCCGTGGGCACCAAACACAACCAGATGCCCTATTGGCGCGACGTGGGCACCATCGACGCCTACTGGGACGCCAACATCGACCTCACCGCGACGGACCCCTTGCTCAACCTGTATGACACACGCTGGCCGATCTGGACCTACCAGGAGCAGCTGCCGCCAGCCAAGTTTGTGCACAACATGGACGATCGCCGCGGCACGGCCATTGAGTCCACCGTTTCGGG
>JANMMR010000523.1:0-6110 GCA_031373455.1 Rhodoferax sp. | reverse complement strand
AGCCAAGGTTTCATGGAATTTCCCCTCAAAGTGGTTGAACAGGACGCCAGTTTGCCCAGTCACACGCAGGAAATCTTCTCGGCGGGGTCTCGGTTTGTTTCGGTTTTTTTCAGATGTTCCCGAACCAGGGAATGTGGGGGGGGAAACCATCACGAAGCGTGAATTAATTTTTATTCAAGTTTTTAAGTTAGGTTTTTACCATATTAAGTCACGTAAAATAAAGTTTCAATGCTATATTAATAATTAATTAATTTGATCATAAATTAGTCAATATTTAATATTAAATTATTTTTATACGAAATAACAAACTCAAATCGAGATGTGCCATTGCCCAGCCGGCGCTACTCAGGCAGCGCTCTGGCAAAAGCGTACTGGTTCTAGTAGTTGATCATGCGTGGCACGCCGCCACCGGCCGCAATCACGTCGCCGTTAACAGCAATCGACTTGGGCGAACACAAAAAGGCCACCAGGTACGCGACTTCGGTCGCATCCACCAGATGGTGGATCGAGTTGCCGTCGGCCATCTGTTTCTCAACCTGCTCCACTGAAATGCCCTGCGCCGCAGCACGCGCGGCAATCAAAGGCGCGGTGCGCTCGGTGCGGGTCAAGCCGGGATGAACCACGTTCACGTTCACGCCAAACGGTCCCAATTCGTCGGCCAGGTTTTTTGTCAGTGCGGCGACGGACACATTGCGCATGCTGCCCACAGCGTTGCCGGTTTGGCGCGCCGCCAGGCCGCTGATGTTGACAATGCGGCCCCAGCGGCCCGCCTGCATGCCCGGCGCCACTTCTTTCGCCACGCGGATGTAACCCATGACCTTGGTGTTCATCTCCGCGTGGTAAAAATCTCCGGTGATCTCGCCCAGCTTCGGCGGCGCGGCAAAACCGGCTGGCTCAGCCGCAGCGTTGACGAGTATGTCGATGTTGCCGCCGAGTGCCTGCATCGCCTGCGTCACGGCCCGTTTGACCTGCTCGTCGCTGTTGGTATCGGCCACCACGCCCACCACCTTGCGGCCTGTGGCCTGGCTGATTTCGGAAGCGGCAGCGTCCAGCGCGGGCTGGTTTCGCGCCAAGAGCGCAATCTGCGCGCCCTCTTGCGCCAGCACCCGCGCGATGGCTTTGCCAATGCCCTTGCTGCCGCCGGTAACCAGTGCGCGTTTGCCTGTGAGTTCAAGATCCATGGTGAGCCTGTTGAGTTTGGGAAATGGAAAAAAGGCAGTGGGAAAGGTGAAATGCCGGGCCCACGAAAAAGGCCTTCAAGATGATAGTCTTGAAGGCCTTGTCGAAAATGTCTGGTCGGTGTGAAAGGATTCGAACCTTCGACCCCTTGCACCCCATGCAAGTGCGCTACCAGGCTGCGCCACACACCGAATTTCAACTTGAAATTATAACCGCAGGCCGTGGCGGTTCAGGCTCGATTCAACGGCGCGGTGGCCACCCAAATGCCCAAAATCGGCCGCTTTCAATGTGCGGTGGTCAGCAACTCGCGGATTTCAAAGAGTTCACGGCGCACCTGCAGGAGCTGCTCGACATCAACCGAAACAGGCTCATAGACCTGGCTGTCGGCAAATTCTTCGAGCTCCGAATCTGACAGCTCAACCACATCCACACCGTCCAGCATGACCTCGCCGTTGCGTTTTTTATCGCGCTCGGCCTGGAGGATCTCCTGCATCTTGTTGCGCGCACCGCTGATGGTGAAGCCCTGGTCGTACAACAAATCGCGGATCCGGCGGATCATCAACACCTCATGGTGCTGGTAATACCGGCGGTTGCCGCGCCGTTTCATCGGGCGCAGTTGCGTGAATTCCTGCTCCCAATAACGAAGCACATGCGGTTTTACGCCGCACAAATCCCCTACTTCACCGATCGTGAAATAGCGTTTGGCGGGAATGGCAGGAAGCGCTTTCTCCATTGAAATCAATGCTATACGAGAGAAAGCTTCGAGGTTACTCTAAGTTGCCACAGTGTGTAAAGGCGGATTTGACCTGTGGTTTGGATGTAACGAAATGCCACATTGCCTGAAAAAGGCAAGGTCGCCGGCACTACTTGTCGAGCTGGATCTGCTCTTTGAGTTTGTGGCTGGCGTGGAAGGTCACGACGCGCCGCGCGCGGATGGGGATGGCCTCGCCGGTTCGCGGGTTGCGGCCCGGACGCGGCGCCTTGGTGCGGATCTGGAAGTTGCCGAATCCTGAAATCTTGACGTCGGAGCCTTCGATCAGGCGCGCAGCGATCAAATCAAAAAACGCGTCAATCATGTCTTTTGATTCGCGTTTGTTCAGGCCAATCTGCTCGAACAACAGTTCGGCCAGCTGAGCCTTGGTCAGCGCCGGGGTTTCCAGGCTCTCAACGACAAATTCCATTCATGCCACCTCGTTCGATTTTTTTGATTCCGGGAATTGACCGTCAGGCGCGCTGGCGCGCACCGACATCACTGACCAGCCGCGCAAGCACCGCCTGCACGGCCTGTTCGATCTGCTCGTCAGTCAGTGTCGCGTCGTCGCTGTTGAGCGTCAAGCGCACGGCAAGGCTTTTTTCTGCAGGGCCGGCTGGCGCATCTGCAGCGGATTTTGGCCGGTAGACGTCAAAAAGCCGTGCATCACGCAGAAGCTTGCCGGTGTTGCCGGCCCAAATCGCCGCCATCAACGCCGCGTGACTGACCTGCTCGCCCACCAATACGGCAATATCGCGTTGCACCGCCTGGTGCCGCGCGACCGGCTGAAAAACCGGAACGGCCCTTTGCAAGACGGCGTCGAGCGCCAGTTCAAACAACACCGGCGCGCTGGGCAAGTCCCAGGATTGACGCCATTTGGGGTGCAACTCCCCGACAAAACCGATCGCTGCGCCCTCCAGAAACACTTGGGCGCAACGCCCGGGGTGCATCGCCGGGTGGTTGGCCGGCTCGAAAGTCGGCTTGGCCGGCGCCAACAACGCTTCAATGTCGCCCTTGACGTCATAAAAGTCAATGCCCTGCTCCTTGCGGCCCCATTGCAAGGCGTCGGCCGAACCGCCGGCAAGCCCCGCCACCCGCATCGGTTGGTCAAACCCTTCAACCGAGGTATCCGAATTTTTGATCGAAGCATCGCGCAGGAACACGCGGCCGAGTTCAAACACCCGCACGCGCTCTGCCTTGCGGTCCAGGTTGAACTTCAACACCTGGAGCAAGGAACCCAGCAAGGAAGAACGCATCACGCTCATCTGGCTGGCAATCGGGTTGAGCAGCTTGATGGGCACCGGGTTGCCGGCCAGCTCGTATTCCCAGCGCTCTTCAACGAAACTGAAATTGATGGTTTCCTGGTATCCCAAACCGGCCAGGCTGCGGCGTACGGCCATGGGGCTGCGCCGCGCTTCTGCACGCACGTTCGCCGTCACTGGAGCCTGCGGCGGCGTGGTCGGCAGGTGCTGGTACCCGACCATGCGCGCGATTTCCTCGATCAGGTCTTCTTCAATCTGGATGTCAAACCGGTAGGGCGGCGGGGTAACCGTCAAAACGCCGTCCCCGGCCACTGGCGCCAGCCCCAGCCGGCTCAGGGCGTCGGCGCACTGTGCCTGCGTGAGAGGCATGCCAATCACTTTGGCGGCACGCGCCACGCGCAGGCTGACAGGTTTTGCAACTGGCTCGTTGACGCGCTGGTCGGCAATGGGGCCGCAGGCGGTTTGCGGCGTGCCGCAGATTCCAATGATGAGTTGGCTGATGCGTTCGATGTGCTCGACGGTCTGGCTCGGGTCAACACCGCGCTCGAAACGGTGCCCCGCATCGGTTGAGAAATTGAAACGCCGTGAGCGCCCGGCAATCGCCTTGGGCCACCAGAACGCGGCTTCCACATACACGTGCTGGGTGCTGTCTGACACCGCCGTGGCGTCGCCGCCCATGATGCCGGCAAGGGATTCGACCTCAACGGCATCGGCGATCACGCCGACTTTGTCGTCGACTGTCACGGTATTGCCGTTGAGCAGCTTGAGCTGTTCGCCAACGCCGTTGACGGTACGGCCCCATCGCACGTCGAGCCCGCCGTGGATTTTGTCGAGGTCAAAAATGTGGCTCGGCCGGCCATACTCAAACATCACGTAGTTGGAGATATCAACCAGAGCCGTTACGCTGCGTTGCCCGCAACGGGCCAGTTTGTCGACCATCCACCGCGGTGTTTTCGCCTGGGTGTTGACGTTTTTGATCACACGGCCGCTGAAACGGCCACACAGATCGGGCGCGCTGATTGTCACGGCCAATTCATCGGCAATTTTGACGGCAACCGGCGCAAACGCAGGGCTGTGAAGCGCCGTACCCGTCAACGCCGAAACTTCGCGCGCTACGCCATACACCGACAGGCAATGCGCCAGATTCGGTGTGAGTTTGAGCGTGAGCAAGGTGTCGTCGAGTTTCAAGTACTCACGGATGTTCTGGCCCAAGGGCGCGTCGGCGGCCAACTCGAGCAGCCCGCCGTGGTCTTCAGACAGTTTCAACTCGCGAGCCGAGCACAACATGCCCTGGCTTTCGACCCCGCGCAGTTTGCCCACCTTGATCTCGAACGGCTTGCCATCTTCGCCGGGCGGCAATGATGCGCCCACCAGCGCGCAGGGCACGCGGATGCCCACGCGGGCGTTTGGCGCACCGCAGACGATGTCCAGCAGGGTGCCGGAGCCCACGTCGACTTTGCAGACCCGCAGGCGATCGGCGTTCGGGTGTTGCACGGCTTCCCGGATCTCGCCCACAACGATTTGGCTGAACGGCGGCGCAACCGGCTTGCGTTCTTCAACTTCCAGCCCCGCCATGGTGAGCGCGTCGGCCAGTTGTTCGGAGGTGATCGGCGGATTGCAGAATTCACGCAACCAGGATTCGGGGAATTGCATAGCGAAACGTGTTGGTTGAATTACTGGAACTGGGACAGAAAGCGGATGTCGCCGTCAAAAAACAGGCGCAAATCGTTCACGCCGTAGCGCAACATGGCCAGGCGGTCGATGCCGGAGCCAAAGGCGAACCCGATGTAACGCTCGGGGTCGAGCCCCATGTTTCGGATCACCTGCGGGTGCACTTGGCCCGAGCCAGACACCTCGAGCCAGCGGCCTTTAAGTGGCCCGGAGGCAAACATCAGGTCGATCTCGGCGCTGGGCTCGGTGAACGGGAAGAAGCTCGGCCGAAAGCGGATGTCCAGCGCCTTGGTCTCAAAAAATGCCTGAATGAAATCGAGGTAAACCGACTTCAAATCCTTGAAGCTGATGTTCTCGCCCACCCACAACCCTTCGACCTGGTGGAACATGGGTGAGTGGGTGGCGTCGCTGTCGACGCGGTAGGTGCGCCCCGGCGCGATAACGCGTATCTCGGGCATGGCGCCGCAAAACAAACCGTCTGAGGTGACGTCTACCGGGTGTGCGGCGCGGTGTTTCTTGACGTGCTGCACGGCGTGCCGGATCTGCATAGGGCTGGTGTGGGTGCGCAACAAGTTGGGTGCAGCTTCTGAGCCGCCTTCTACGTAAAACGTGTCGTGCATGGAACGCGCGGGGTGGTCTTCGGGCGTGTTGAGCGCGGTGAAGTTGAACCAGTCACTCTCGATTTCAGGGCCTTCGGCGACTTCGAAACCCATGGAGCCAAAAATCGCCTCGATGCGCTCCAGCGCCAGCGAAATCGGGTGCAATCCGCCCTGCCCGCGTTGCCGCCCAGGCAAACTCACATCCAGCGCTTCGGCCCGCAATTGCAGTTGCAGCTCGGCCTCCGCAAGGGCCTGGCGGCGCGCTGCCAAGGCCGCTTCAATCGCCTGTTTGGCGACATTGATCGCAGCGCCGCGGGATTTTTTCTCCTCGACGCTCAGGGTCGCCATGCCTTTCATCAGCTCGGTGATGCGGCCGGATTTGCCCAGAAACTGCGCCTTGGCGTTTTCCAGGTCAGCGGGTGTTGCGGCCTCGCCAAATCGGTTTCTGGCTGCGTCAACAATGGCGCTCATTTCGGCATCAAGTTCGTTCATTCTTTACCTGTGAAACTTTAGCTGTGAAACCTACCGTCAAAACAAAGGGCTAGCGCTCTTTCAAGCCCTAGCCCTTATTGATGCAGCGAAAACAGCTACTGTTTCAAGAGCTGTTTCACGTCACGATCAAGCAGCAAGCCTGGCCTTATGCCGCCA
>JANMMR010000512.1:0-22383 GCA_031373455.1 Rhodoferax sp. | reverse complement strand
TCGGCATAATTAAATTATTTCAATCTCCGTCAAGCTCTAAAACTTCGGCGCGAGCCAGCGCCCCTGCGATGCGGCTGCTCCAGGCCCAACCCCGCCACGACACAATTGCCCGCCCGTTTCCACACTGAATCAGCGCCATCTGCGACCAGCTTTCGGCTCTTTCGGCGTTTTGTTTGGCGCGCGACGGTGCCGATGCCTTGCCTGCGATAACGCCTTGCAGGCTGGTGGCAAGCGTCCGTGCGTTTCGGGCCTGACCTTCTTGAGATGCAAACACGTGCCCATGGCTCACTGAGCGCTGCGCACGGTCAACCGCGATCAAACCACTGTCCTCCAACGCCAGGCCACTGCCTGCAGCGAACGGTGCCGTCTGCGTTGCAAGCACGAGCAGGGGCACATCGCACGCGAGCCGCGCGCCACTGTTGAGGGTGACCTCTTGCGGCAAGATGCTGATTGCCCGGTCGACCAGCACCGTGATGCCCTGGCGCTTCAACGCCTGCTGAATCCGGGCCTGCAGTGCGCCGCTGGCACCCGCCGCCAGCACATCGCCTCCGGTGACCAGTGTGACGGCCGAGCCCGCAAAAGCCTGGCGAACCGCAAAGGCCATTTCAATGGCAAATTGTTCATCCGGCCAAGGCACGCGGGGAGCGCCGAGGGCGCCGGCAACGACGGCAATGCGCTGCGGCCGCTCACCTGCAAGGCGGGCCACTTCAGGCCACAACTTGGCAAAGGCCTCGCGCGGGCGCGTAAAGAGCCCATTGGCGCGCGCGCCTGGCAACAAGGTTTCAGCCAGCGCGCGGTCTTGCAGCGGTTCGGGCTCGCAGCTGAGCCAGTCAAACCGCAGTTCGCGGCCATCATCCAGCAGGAGCACTTTGGCATTGGCGTCTATCGCACTGGCCGAGTGCTCGAGCCAGTTGACATTGACCCTGCGCAACATTGGCTCCAGTGGCCGGCCACAGTCTGGCATGGGCTGCTGGCAACTTACGCCTTGCAAAATGGCAAACCGGCTGAAGTAGTGCTCCTGGCGTGTGACCAGGGTGATGGCAATATCGGCGCCGCGCCGCTTCAACAAGGCCTGCAAAAATCGCCAATGGCCGGGCCCCACGCCCAACAACACGAGGTGGCGGATCATGAGCTGCGCATCACGTCTGCTGGCGCAGCATCAGGAAGCCGCCGACCACGCGGGTGGTGGTGGTCACCGCGCACAAGAACGCAAAACCATAAGCCAGCTCCGGAAAATACCGTGGCCAGATACACATGGCCAGAAAACACGCCAGGGTCTCGGTGGCTTCGGTCAAGCCGCCCAGGAAATAAAACGATTTGTTGGGGTAGGCCGCGCTGTGCAAATTGCGTTTGGCCGCGAGCGCCGCAAAAGCCAGGAAGCTTGACGTGGTGCCCACAAAGGCCGCCAAAAGCACGGCAGCGGGCAATGCGTTTTGCAAGGGGTTGGCGAAAGCAAACGCCAAAGGGATACTGGCATAAAACAAAAAATCCAGCGTGATGTCGAGAAATCCACCCGCGTCGGTGGGTACCGCCAGCCGCGCAACCGCGCCGTCAAGGGCATCAAGTGTTCTTGAAACCAGGATGAGGGCAATGCCCAGCATGAACTGGCTGCTGGCCACCAGAAGTGCCGCACCGATGCCTGTGATGAAGGCGGCCAGTGTGATCGCGTTGGCGCCAACGCCAAGGCCGTGCAGCCT
The DNA here is from genome assembly GCA_031373455.1 of Rhodoferax sp. Classification (GTDB taxonomy): domain Bacteria; phylum Pseudomonadota; class Gammaproteobacteria; order Burkholderiales; family Burkholderiaceae_C; genus JANYCG01. The sequence goes on along the minus strand of JANMMR010000512.1, from coordinate 20,686 downwards.
CCGGGCCACGGTGTTGACAGCCGGTTGGATCAGTTCTGTGGCTGCCTTGTCGAGCATGGTTTTTCCATCAGGCTGCCGACTGCACTGGCGCAACCAGCTGTGTCAGGCGGGCGGGTTCGGCGATGTCGGCCTCGTCATGGGTGACCAGCAGCACCGGCAAATTGCGCCGCGCGACCAGCTTGAAAACAAATTGGCGCACGCGCTCGCGCAAGGCGGCATCGAGTTTGGAGAAGGGTTCGTCCAGCAACAGGGCTTTGGGCTCGGCCAGCAAGGCGCGCATGAGCGATACCCTGGCGCGCTGGCCGCCCGAGAGTGTGGCTGGATCAACCTGTGCGAAGTCTTCCATTTCAAGGTCGGCCAGGCCCTGGCGTACCTGTTCCTCGCGCGCAGCCTGACCGTGTTTGCCGGCAGGTGGCACGGCAAACAGCAGGTTTTCGCGCACGGTCATATGGGCGAAAAGCAAATCTTCCTGAAACAAAATACCCACCTGGCGGCGTTCAATGGGCAGGTGGTCGATGCGCTGGCCTTCCAGCGAAATATCGCCGTCAAACTCCAGCCCGCTGCGCAACGTGCCGCACACGGCCGCCAGCAGGCTGGATTTTCCGGTTCCACTGGCGCCCATCACGGTATGGATGGTGCCCGGTGGGACTTGAATTGCCAAGTCCTGCATCAACACCCGGCCGGCCGCTCGCAGCGCCTTGACGTGGATTGCCAGCGCCATCAGTCAAGCAGGCCCGCATTTTGGGCAGCAGGGCCCGCCAATGGCAACCGCTTTCGAGCGGCCAGCATGGCATCGCGGCGAGGCCCCGGGTTGGCGCCAATGGTGCCGCACCGGGCGGCAAATCGACGGGAAATCAGCCCATGTGTGTCGGGCGCTTTGGCCCCAACATTCATGTGGGTACAGCTAGCACAAATGTAGCGAATCGTGTCGTCACGGCAAGTCATCGCGCAATTGTTACCTATTTCACCCTGGCTCACGCGGGCAGAGGGCAATGGTGATAATGTCAACCGATCAAAGCCATTTGGCGTTTTGAAATCAGATGAAACCGGGAGTTTGCATGTTCAAGTCTTTTTTGCCAGGTTTGCCGGTCGCGGCCACTTTGTTGGCCGCTGTGATGGCCGTGGGCTCTGTGTGGGCGCAGTCAAGTGCTGCCAAAAACGAGCTGGTCGTCAAGATTCTCCAGCTTCAGCGCCCGGCCATTGAAGGCCTGGCCACGGTGCTGGCGCAACAGCCAGCCCAACAAATGATGCAGGGCGCCAATGTGGCCCTGCAAAGCCGCATCGCGCCGGAGAAGCGGCAGGAAATTGCCAAGGAGATTCAGGCAGACCTGAAAAAATACGCGGAAGAAGTGGTTCCCATTGCGCGTGAGCGCGCCGTGAAACTGGCCCCGGCCGCCATCGGCACCTTGCTGGAAGAAAAATTCACGGAAGACGAACTGCGTGAGCTGATCAAGATCATGGAGTCGCCCGTCAACAAGAAGTTTGGCCAGATGAACGCCGAGTTGCAAAAGTCGCTGGCCGAAAAACTGGTGGCCGATGCCAGGCCCTTGATCGACCCCAAAGTCAAGGCCCTGGAAGCGACCATTGCCAAACGCTTGGGCATGCAGCCGGCGTCCGCCGCGTCCGCCCCCGCGAGGCCAGCGAGCAAGTAGGCTCCGTTCGCCGCGCGATGTCGGTCAGACGCTGGCCAGATCGAGCGCGGCAAGATCCGCCGGGGTGAGCACCAGCGTTGCCGCTTTCACCAACTCTTCGAGTTGGGCAACGGATGTCGCACTGGCAATTGGAGAGGTGACGCCGGGTCGTGCCGTGAGCCAGGCAATCGCCACCTGGCCCTGCGTGGCACTGCAGCGTGATGCCACGGCATCCAGCGCGCGCAGAATTTTCAAGCCACGCGGGTTCAAATATTTGGACGTTGTGCCTTTTCCCCGCAGGCTCTTGGCTGCATCATCCGCGACCCGGTATTTGCCTGTGAGGAACCCAGCTGCGAGCGCATAAAAATTGATCACTCCCACCCCGTGCTTCAGGCACAGGGGGCCGAGCTCGTCTTCAAACACGGCGCGGTCGTACAGGTTGTAGAGCGGCTGAAGGCTTTCATAGCGGGCCAAGCCGTGCCGCTCACTGGTTCTGAGGGCCAGCTCAAGGCGTTGTGCGGTGAAGTTGGAAGCCCCGATGGCCCGGACTTTCCCGGCCTTGATGAGATCGTCAAACGCACCGAGCGTTTCCTCCACGGGTGTGCTGGCATCGTCGTCATGGGACTGATAGAGGTCAATGACGTCGGTTTGAAGGCGCCGCAGGGAGTCTTCCACCGCCTGGCGGATGTATGCCGGTTTGAGGCCTGTTTTCCCTGGCCCCATCGGTTTGCCAACCTTGGTGGCGAGCACCACGCGGTTGCGTTTGCCGCTTGCCTTGAGCCATTTGCCGATAACCGTTTCCGACTCGCCGCCAATGTGGCCCGGCACCCAGGCGGAATAAACGTCTGCGGTGTCGATGAAGTTGAAGCCGGCGTCCACCCATGCGTCGAGCAGCGAGAACGAAGTGGCTTCGTCCGCCGTCCAGCCAAAGACATTGCCACCCAAACAAAGGGGTGAGGCCTGCAGGTCGCTTCGACCAAGTTGGCGCAGTTGCATGGTGGTAGTTCCTGAAAGTTGCAAGCGATGGGCGATGGGCGTTGGGCGGTGGTGTGTGCCAGCTTTTTCCGCGTTTCAGATTGGCAGCGCCATACTGGCCGCAGCCGCGGAAACACCGGGTTCAAATGCCAGGCCCTGCATGGTCATGGCGGCCTCGATGCCACCCAGGCAGCCCAGGATCATCGCTTCGTTGATGTCGCCCAAATGGCCTATGCGGAATATTTTGCCTGTGAGCGGGCCCAAACCCGCCGCAAACGCGACCTGGAACCGCTCGCGTGCCACGGTGCGCAGGGCTTCGGCGTCAATGCCATCTTTCACGGTAATGGCCGTTACCGAAACCGAGCGGGCTTCCTCGACCTTGCTGAAAAATCCGAACTGGCCGGCGCGGCTCCAGCATTGCACGGCAACGTGGGTAGCGCGTGCGATGCGGCGGTGGCGTGCAAACACGTTGGCAATGCCCTCCTGCTCGATCAATTCAAACGCGGCTTGCATGCCCATCAGCAAATTTTGAGGAGCGGTGCCGCAAAATTTTTGGTAAGAATGCTCCCCCAGGCGACGCAACCAGTCCCAGTAGTAACGCGGGTTCGGGTTCAGCTTTGCCACGTCCATGGCGGTGGCGTCGGCCGCACAAAAGCCCAGGCCGGGCGTGCACATCAGGCCTTTCTGCGAAGCGCCGATGACCACGTTTGCGCGCAAGGCAGCCATGTTGAAGGGCGATGCGCCCAGGGAAGCGACCACGTCCACCACAAACAGGGCGGGGTGGCGTGAGGCGTCCATCGCCGCGCGAATGGCGGCCAGGTCGTTGGTCATGCCGCTGGCGGTGTCGGTGTGCACCGTCAACACGGCCTTGATCGCATGTGAAGGGTCGGCGCGCAGCGCAGCCTCGATCACGTTGGCATCGAGCGGAAAACCTTCGATCCACGGCGTGCGAATCACGCGGACGCCCAGGGCTTCGGATTGCAGGGCCCATTGCTCTGAAAAATGCCCAGTGCCAGGAATCAACACCGTGTCCCCGGGTGCAAAAAGATTGGCGTGCGCTGCTTCCCAGGCACCGTGCCCGTTGGCGGCATACATGAAGACATTCGCCGTCGGTGAATTCAGCAGTTTCCGGATGCCGCTCTCGCAGGCCGCCACCAATTCCGGCAGGCGCGGGTCGCCGTGGTCAAGGGGCTGGCGGCTCATGGCTTCCAGCACCACTTGGTGCAGGTGCGTTGGGCCGGGCGCGTGCAAAAAACGGTGGCCGGGTATTCGAATGGGGCTTGGCATGCTCGGGGTGGTAGTGGAGTTCGATGGATTTGCCAATGATAGTTTGCTGCGAAGGCGCTTACAGGGAAGTTTCACGGGCTGGCCGACGCTTGAATCGCCGGGGTTGGCCGACCCACGTGGCCAGTGCAAATGCAATCGCCGGCAGCAGCCATTGCAGTGCCGCATAAGCCGAAGTGAGTGAGCGCTGAGCACCTGATGCCAGCGTGACCGCTTCGGTCGTCACCGTGGAAAGGCGCCCGGCACCAATAAAGAGGGTGGGCAAAAATTGCGCAACACTGACGGCAAACCCTACCGCTGCGCCCGCCGCCAGCGACGCCCGCAACAACGGCCATTTGACCTGCGCCAGGAATTGCCAGCGTGACTTTCCCATGGAGGCACAAATCGCCCAATAACGCCCGTCAAACCCCAAGTAGGCGGGGCTTAGGGCGATCAACACATAAGGAACCGTGGACAGGCAATGCGCGAGGTAGACGCCGGCCCAACTTGCATCGATACCCCAGGAAAGCGTCAATCGGTGCAGACCCAGCATCAGCAACACCGAGGGCAAGATCAGCGGCAGGTAAATGGCTCGGCGCAGAAATTTGTCCCAGTGAGGCGGTGCGCATTCCAGCCAGGCAACCGACCACACCAAACCCGTGGCGGCGCTGGCGAGCGCAAGCGCCAAGGTCGTGCCAATGGTTCCAAGACTCTGCCAAACGGAAGACCAGGCTTCCCACGTGAAGGTTTGGGGCAGCAACGCTGGAAATTCCCAGACGCCGGTGACACTGCCGACCACCAGAGCCACAACCACCGCCAAATAGGCGATGAGCAACACCGCCGCGCCGGCTGGGAGGAAGTGGGCTTTCTGTCGGCGGCGGATTGGTGACGGGCTTTCGCGCCGGCCACGGGTCCATCGCTCTCGCCAAAGTTTCATTTTAGAAAACTGCCAAAACACAGTTGCCGAAACCAGCAATGCCAGTGTCAATGCCCAGGCTGCGGAAGCGCCTTGGGCGTTTTGCTCCAGGTCGGCGTCTTGCAGCCAGCTCCAGGCCAGCGCCGCCAAAGTTGGGGGTGAGGTTGGGCCAATCACCAAAGCCACGTCGACAACGGTCAGGCCATAGGCCAGAACCGCCAACAGCGGCCATTGAAGGCGCGGCCACAGTTGGGGCCAGACCACGCGCCACCATGCTGCTTTTGGCGTGTAGCCCAGGCTGCGCGCCACATCCAGCTCGGCCGTCAGCCGCCGGGCAACGTCGCCGCGCTGCAACTGGGTCGCTGCGGCCCACAGGAGAAAAGGCACCTCCTTGAACGCCAGGACGGCGATCAACCCCAATCCCCAAGGGTCCTGCGTGGTGGCCCAAGGGGGCGGCGACATGAACCCGGTGGCCCAGGGTGAAAAGGCGCGCAGCAACCAGCCACTTGGCGCAATCAAAGCCAACAGACCGACGGCAAACGCCACGTGGGGCACGGCGAGCATGGGTCCGAGGAAACGCACCATACGCCCCCAGGCAGGACCGGGAAACAGGCTGCTCAAAAGCCACGCCGTTATGCCGCCTGCAAGCAGGGTCGACGCGGTGCCGGTCCACAGGCTGGCTGCCAGGGCACCCAGAAACTGGGGATCGACCACCAGGCGCAACCACGCACCTGCATCGAGGCCCGTAGCGATTGCAACCGCCAAAGACCAGCCCAGGGGAAGGCCCAGCAGCAGCAAAAGCAGGCTTGCGACAGCCAGGTTGGGCCGCATGGCGTCAGCCAGTTTTCAGGTTTGAGACTGCGTCGCGAAGGTGCGCGGCCATGGTGCGTCGATCATGGCCACGGGTGGATTCCACATCACCCCGGGTGACCCTTACCGCAATGCCCGATGAGCACAAAGTGCGCCAAACCGACGCCAGAAAATGTTCATTGCCGACAAAATTGGGTGCCAGGCTTTGCTGGCCACTTCGGCTGTCGAGGTACTGAATCAATACCGGCTGCACCGGTGCGTCGGCAGAAATCGCGGCCTGAAACAGGTTGGCGTGGAACGGCAAAAGAGACGCACCGTCACTGGTGGTCCCTTCCGGAAATACCGCCAGCACGTCGCCCGCCCGCAGGCTGTCGGCCATGTGGTGAACCACCCGCATGGCGTCACGGCGCGATTCGCGTTCGATGAACAATGTGCCCGCCCGGTCGGACATCATCCCGATGACTGGCCACCGGCGCAGGTCTGCCTTGGCCACGAATCGGCAAAACTGCAAGGCATGCAAGGCCAGAATATCCATCCAGGAGATGTGGTTGGCGACGATCATCAACGGCCCCGTGTGTTGCGGTGTCCCGCGAACCTCCAGCGTCACGCCCATGCAATGCAACAGGCCGGCCGCCCATTGCTGTACGCACAGTTGCCGCTGCAGCTCAGACAGGAACGGAAAACGCATCAGCACGGTCAACAAGCCGGCAAACACGTGTACCAGCGTGCGCAGCAGTCGCCAAACGCCTTTGACAGGATTCATGCAAGCGCGCGGCCTCAAGCCAGCGCTGCGGCCTCAAATGCGACACGTCCGCCCACCAGGGTGTAGCGCACCCGACCCGGCAATTCGTACCCTGAAAATGGTGTGTGTTTGCCTTGGCTTCTGAGCGTGCCAGGCACGACTTGCCAATGCGCCTTGGGATCAAAAACACAAATGTCCGCCGCGCCACCCACATGAATCCGGCCAAGGCCACCCGTCAGCCCGACGCCAATGACCCCGGCTGGTCCGCTGGTGAGCCGCGCCAGCGCGATGGCCAGGGCAACACCATCTTCGTCGCTCCATTTGAGGGCCAGGCTGAGCAGCAATTCAAGACCGGTTGCGCCGGGCTCGCTCTCCGCAAAAGGCAGCGCCTTGGCATCTTCGTCGACGGGGGTGTGGTCGGAGACCAGCGCGTCAATGGTTCCGTCTGCCAGCGCATTTCTGAGCGCATCGCGATCGCGCTGCTGGCGCAGGGGCGGGTTCAAGCGCATGCGGCTGTCAAAGTAGCCCACGTCGGTGTCAGACAAGTGCAGTGAATTGATGCTGACATCGCAACTGAGTTTCAGCCCGTCCAGTTTGGCCTGGCGCACCAGCGCCACGCCGGCGGCGCTGCTGATGCGGCACAGGTGAACCCTTGCGCCGGTTGAGCGCATCAACTCGAAAATGGTGTGCATCGCAATGGTTTCCGCTGCCACCGGCACACCAGACAGGCCCATGCGGGTCGCCAGCGGTCCGCTGGCGGCCACACCCCGGCCCAAGTGGAACTCCTGCGGACGCAACCAGACCGGGAATCCAAATGTGTTCGCATATTGGAAGGCGCGCAACAAGACCTGGGTGTTCTCCAACGGCACCTCAGCCTGCGTGAAGGCCACGCAACCGGCTTCTTTCAATGCCAGCATTTCAGTGAGAACCTCGCCCTTGAGACCGCGCGTCAGGGCGCCCAGCGGGAACAGCCGCGCGGCGCCCTGGGTTTGCGCGCGAAACCGCAACATCTCCACGAGACCGGGTTCATCCAGCACCGGATCGGTGTCGGGCGGGCAAACCACGGCCGTTACGCCACCTGCCACAGCCGCCGCCAATTCACTGGCCAACATGCCAGCGTGTTCGTACCCTGGCTCGCGCAGGCGCACAGCGAGGTCAACCAGGCCGGCCATCACAACGCAGCCGGTCGCGTCTACCAGGCGCTCAGCGGAAAAGTCGCGGGTGCCGTCGCCAATGGCTTTGATTACGCCGTTGTCGATGGCGATATCGGCCCTTTGGTCGAGCCCGCCGGCAAGGTCAACCACCCGGCCGCCCTTGATGAGGATAGTGTTGGAGCCCATGTCTTACGCCTCGTTTCCGGCAACGATGCTCATCACCGCCATGCGAACTGCGATGCCGTAGGTCACCTGAGGCAGGATCACGCTTTGTGCGCCATCCACCACGGCTGAATCGATCTCAACGCCACGGTTGATGGGGCCTGGGTGCATCACGATGCAATCGGGCTTGGCCAGCCGCAGCCGCTCGGGCGTGAGGCCGTAACTTCTGAAAAACTCATGGCTTGACGGCAGCAGGGCGCCACTCATGCGTTCGTTTTGCAGGCGCAGCATGATCACCACGTCGCAATTGCGGATGCCTTCCTCCAGGGAGTGGCAAACCCGCACGCCCATCTGGGCCATGTCAGCCGGTACCAGCGTTTGAGGCCCCACCACCCGCACTTCGGCGCAGCCCAGGGTGGTCAGCGCGTTGATGTCCGAACGCGCCACGCGCGAATGCAAGACATCACCAACGATGGCCACGGTCAGGTTCGAAAAATCCTTCTTGTAATGGCGGATGGTGAACATGTCGAGCAGGCCCTGGGTCGGGTGCGAGTGGCGGCCGTCGCCGGCGTTGATCACATGAACGTGTGGCGCCACATGTTGTGCAATCAAATAGGGCGCGCCCGACTCGCTGTGTCGCACGACAAACATGTCCGCCGCCATGGCTGAGAGATTGGCGATGGTATCGAGCAGTGATTCGCCCTTGGAAGCCGAGGAGCGGGCGATGTCGAGGTTGATCACATCCGCGCTCAAACGCGTGGCCGCGATCTCGAAGGTGGTGCGTGTGCGGGTCGAGTTTTCAAAAAAAAGGTTGAAGACACTTTTTCCGCGCAACAGCGGGACCTTTTTGACTTCGCGGTCGTTCACCGAGACGAATTTTTCTGCGGTGTCGAGAATTTGCGTCAATGTGGCCTTGGGCAGGCCCTCGATGGACAACAGGTGGATCAGCTCGCCGTTCTTGTTGAGTTGCGGATTTCGCTTGTAGAGCATGGCGGGTGGTCTTATACGTTCTCGACTTTGAAACTGAATTGGCCGGTGTCGCTGCGCGCCAGCGCCAGCGACTGGTTGGCCGGCAGGCTGACCCGTGCCGCGCAAAAATCAGGCTGGATCGGCAACTCGCGACCGCCGCGGTCCACCAGCACGGCCAGTTTCACACTGGCCGGACGGCCATAGTCAAAGAGTTCGTTGATCACAGCACGGATAGTGCGGCCGGTGTACAGCACGTCGTCCAGGATGATGATGTCTGCGCCGTCGATTTCAAAAGGCAGGCTGGTCTGGCCGCTGCCGCTGAGGCCGCGTTTGGCGAAGTCGTCGCGGTGCATGGCGGAGGAAATCGTGCCGGCTTTGCCGTCGAGGCGGCAATCCAGTTGAATTTGCTCGGCCAGCCACGCGCCACCGGAAGCGATGCCAACCAGCCGCGTTTGCGGCTGCTGCAGCTTTTGAACCCCGCGCAGCAGCTCGCTGTATAGCGCCTGCGCATCCAGTACAAGATTGCTCAATCGAGGCTCCTGAAAAACTGTTCAAGGATGATGCAGGCGGCCGCAGCATCCGCGTCTTTGGCACCCTGAGACAACGCTTCCGTTGTGCTGTAACGTTCATCCACTTCAAACACCGGCAGTCCGAAGCGGCCTGCGAGTTGCCGCCCGAAGCGTTGCGCGCGCAGCGTGTTCTCGTGCGGCGCGCCATCGGGATGGCGCGGCACGCCGATCACCAGGGCGTCGGGTTGCCACTGCCGGATGCGCTCGGCAATTTCAACAAATTTTGACTCGCCTTCAGCCACAACCGTGCGTTGGGGCGTGGCAATTTGCAGCTGCCGGTTGCCGCTGGCGACACCGGTGCGCTTCAAGCCAAAATCGAAGGCCAGAAAAGACTGGAAACTGGGTGAAACGGGCGTGGCTTCTGGAGCGCGGGTGGCGCTGGGGCCCGCCAAAGCGCTCATGCGTGCCCTGCCTCGGCCGACAACATCCAGGACTGCAAGCCCAGCAGCTGCAAGGCGCGTTCGTAGCGCTGCTCAACCGGTGTGTCGAAAATCACGGAAACGTCGGCATCCACCGTCAGCCAGCTGTTTTCACCCAGCTCGGACTCCAGTTGGCCCTGTCCCCAGGCCGAATACCCCAGCGAAACCAGCACTTTGGCTGGCCCCGCGCCGGTAGAAATGGCTTCGAGCACGTCACGCGAAGTAGTCATCTCCAGTCCGCCGGGGATCGTCATGGTCGCGGCGTAAACTGATTCCTCAGGCTTGTCGGCCGCAGCGAAGATGGGCTCGTGCAGCACAAACCCGCGTTCAGTCTGCAAGGGCCCACCGTGGAACACTGGTGCGTTGACCAGGTCTTCGCGCATCAAGGGCAACTCGACCTTTTCAAACAGGCCCTTGAGCTTGATGTCGCTGGGTTTGTTGATGACCAGGCCCAGCGCGCCGCGTTCGCTGTGTTCGCACAGGTAAACAACGCTTTTGGAGAACGGCTCGCCCTGCAATCCCGGCATGGCGATCAGGAAATGATGCGTCAGGTTGAAAGGGGCAGAATCCGGTGGCATGGGTGAATTTTAACGATGATCATGGAAAAGCCATTCTCCACGGGGCTGGTGTGGTTCCGGCGCGATTTGCGCACCGAAGACAACCGCGCCTTGGAGGAAACGCGGGCACTGTGTCGCCAGGTGCATTGTGTATTCGTGCTCGACACGGAAATTCTGGGCGGTTTGCCCCGCGCAGACCGCCGCGTGGAATTCATCCTGGCCTGTCTTGCGGCGCTCGATGGCGACTTGCGCGCCCTGGGCGGCGATGCGGCCTGCGGACTCATCGTGACGCACGCCCGGGCGGTGGACGAGTTGCCCCGGCTGGCGCAGGAGCTCGGCGCGCAGGCGGTGTTTGCCGCCCACGACTACGAGCCAGCAGCCTGCGGGCGTGATGCCAAAGTGCGGGGAGTCCTGGCGGGGCTGGGCGTCTCGTTTGTCACGGTCAAGGACCAGGTGGTGTTTGAGGGCATGGAAGTGGCGACGCTGGCAGGAAAGCCCTACACCGTGTTCACACCCTATAAAAATGCCTGGTTGAAAAAAGTGCGGGACTGGCCTCTGGTGGGCGCCGACCCGCAACCGGCTTCGCGGCAAGCTGTCGGCCGCTTGATGCCCAGGCCAGACCACCACCGGCGCGTTGTGCCGAGTCTGCAAGCCATTGGTTTCGAGCCGACCAACCTGCCTTCACTGAAGATTCCAGCCGGGCAGGCCGGTGCGCGCCAGCTTTTCACCGATTTTTCTGAGCGCATGGACGCTTACCATGAAACGCGCGATTACCCGGCCGTCAAGGGGCCGAGTTACCTGGGCGTGCACCTGCGTTTTGGCACGGTCTCGGTCCGCAAACTGGTGGCCACGGCGATGGTGCGGGCTGCGCTGGGAAGCCCGGGTGCTGCGGTGTGGTTGAGCGAACTGGTATGGCGCGAGTTCTATTTCTCCATCCTGGCGAACTTCCCGCAGGTGGCCGAGCGCGCCTTCAAGCCCGCTTACGACCGCATTCACTGGGAAAAGGGCGCGCACGCGAAGGCACTTTTTGCCGCCTGGTGCGAGGGCCGTACCGGCTACCCGCTGGTCGATGCGGCGATGGCGCAGATCAACCAGACCGGCTACATGCACAACCGGCTGCGCATGGTGGCGGCGAGTTTTCTGGTGAAACACCTGGGGTTGGACTGGCGCTGGGGCGAGCAGTATTTCGCCACCCATTTGAACGATTTTGACCTGGCGGCCAACAATGGCGGCTGGCAATGGGTGGCCTCCAGCGGTTGTGACGCGCAACCCTACTTCCGGATTTTCAACCCGGTGACCCAGAGTGAAAAATTTGACGCCGCTGGCAAATTCATCCGTCGCTATGTGCCGCAACTGGCCGGTTTGACGAATGCCCAGATTCACGCGCCGTGGACCGTATCAGGCCCTGTGCTGCTCGCGGCGGGTGTGAGGTTGGGAGAAAACTACCCGCGCCCGGTGGTTGACCACGCAACGGCTCGGGCGCTCACGTTGGCACGTTATGCGGTTGTAAAAGAGTTTCTGTGAAGCTGCATTTTAATGAAAATGTAGTCTAAAATTTAGTCAATTATAATCATAAAAATATAGCAAACTATCGAGTTTCTATGTGGCTTAATAAGCTATTATATGCTTCAACTTTGATGTTGCAATAGTTTTTTACCAGCCTGAGCAGCTCTTCTTCCGAATACGGTTTGCCCAGGTAGTGGTCTACGCCGAGTTCACGGGCGTGTTCACGGTGTTTCTCGGCGATGCGCGAGGTGATCATGATGATCGGCAGGTCGCGGAAGTCTGCGTCTGCGCGGATGTTGCGCGCGAGGTCAAACCCGTCCATGCGGGGCATCTCGATGTCTGACAAAACCACCGCTGGTTTTTCGTCTTGCAAGCGCTCCAGCGCCTGCAAGCCGTCTGCCGCCATGACCACGCGGTAACCTTCGCGTTTCAGGAGGCGCTGTGTGACGCGGCGCACGGTGATCGAGTCGTCGACCACCATCACCAACGGTGCTTGTGTCACCGCGGCCATCAGGTCGGGAACGGTTGCACCCGCCTGGGAGCCGCCTGCAGCAGCGCCGCCAGCGCCGGCCGCCGTGCCCGGTTGCAACGCCGTCTGGCGCAGCGCGCGGGCCTGCTCGCCGTACACGGCCACCAGGGCCACCGGGTTGTAGATCAACACCACCGCGCCCGAAGCCAACACCGACATGCCGGTGAGTCCCGGCAGGCGCGACAGCTGCGGCCCGAGGTTTTTCACCACCACCTCCTGGTTGCCCAGGATCTCGTCGACGTGAACGGCTATGCGTTGCCCGGCGCTGCGGAAAATCGTCACGGGCAGGTTTTTGCCGAGCATCTCATCGCTGTGCGACGATGCTTGCAGCAAGGAGCCACCCCAGAAGAAGGGCACATCCTCCCCGGCGTGTTTGAATTGGCCGGCGGCGTAGGCTGCCGCCACCTCGGCAGCAGGCACGCGGCGCACGATTTCAATCACGTTGGCGGCCACGCCAATCACCAGCTCGCCCAGGCGCAACATCACCACCTGGGTGACGGCGGTGGTCAAGGGCAACACGAGTTTGAAATGTGTGCCCTGGCCGGCAACGGTGCTGGTTTCGATACGGCCACCCAGCGCGTTCATCTCGGAGCGGACCACGTCCATGCCAATGCCGCGCCCGGCAATGCCGGTCAGGCTGGCTGCGGTGGTGAAGCCGGGCAGGAAAATCAGGTTGGCGGCCTCGGCATCCGGCAGGGCATGCGCGTTGGGCGCTACGCCACTGCTGATGGCCTTGTCGCGGATGCGTTCGAGGTTGAGACCTGCGCCGTCGTCGCCAAAATTAACCGAGAGCTCGTTGCTCAGGTGCTGCAGTTCGATTGTGATGGTGCCGACCGGCGCCTTGCCCGCCTGCGCGCGGACTTCGGGGCTTTCAATGCCGTGCGCCACCGAATTGCGCAGCAAGTGCTCAAACGCTGGCGCGAGGCGATCAAGCACGCCGCGGTCGACGTCCAGCGAACCGCCGGTGATGTCCAGCTTGACCTGTTTGCCGGTGTCTTTGGCGGCCTGGCGCACCACTGCGTAGAGGCGCTCCGAAATGCCTTCAAACTCCACCATGCGGGTGCGGAGGAGGTCGCGTTGCAGCTCGCGGGCCTGGCGCCCCTGGGCGATCAGATCGTCCTCGGTGCCCTCCACGGTGGTTTGCATGTGGCGCTGGATGGTGGCGACGTCGTTGACCGACTCGGCCATCATGCGCGTGAGCTCCTGCAGCCGCGTGAACTGGTCAAACTCGAGCGGGTCAAATTGCTGCGAGGTTTCCTTGGCCAAAGCCATGCGGGATTGCATTTGCGACTCGGCCTGCACCTCGATGTCGCGCAGGTGCTGGCGCATGCGTTCCAGGTTGCCGGTGAGGTCCTGCATGGAGAGGCGCAGTTGATCCAGGCGCGAGCCCAGGCGGGAGCGGGTGATCATCACTTCGCCGGCCTGATTGACAAGGCGGTCCAGCAAATTGGAGCGAACCCGCACCGACTGGTTGGCCACCTGGCGGTTGGGCGCAAAGGCCGTCGCAACCGGCGCCAGGGCCTGTACGGCCGCCGTGGCAAGGGTTTCCGGGGCTGAAGCGGCAGAGACTGCGGTGGGCAGGCCAGCCGTTGTGCCCTCCGGCAGTGCAAAGACCACATCCGGGCTGCTGCGCAGGGCGGCAAAATTGGCCTGGATGTCGTCGAAACGGGTCAACAGCGGGTCGATTTGCGTACCCATCAGGTTCTCGACACCCAGTTGTTCGATGGCCGACTCCATCCGGTGCGTCATCTCGCCCAGACGCAGGGCGCCTGCCAGGCGTGCGCTGCCTTTGAGCGTATGCAGGACGCGCAAGGCTTCGCCCCGTGCGCCCATGTTGTCGGGCCGCGCCGTCCATTGGCGCAATGCGCCGCCCAATTGCGGCATCAGTTCGAGCGCTTCTTCCTCGAAGATCGGGAACAGGTCGGCGTCCAGTGCGTCGGTCAGGTCGATGTCGTCGTCGGCGTCGCCCACATTGCGCGGCGCGGCAGCCACCACCAGTGCGGCGGCGGGCAAGGCCATCGGCGCGAAATTCGTGCCGGGTGCCTGGGTTGGCGTGTCTGCGCCAACCAAGGGAAGGGAATCGGCGAAAACCGGTTGGGTGCTGGGCGGCGCGCTATATTGCTCGGGCTGCACGGTTTCGTCAAAACCGGAGGCGTCTGCCGATTCAGGGTGCGTGTCTTGTGCTTCCTGGGCCGGCGCAGCGACTGGCTCTGCCAGAACGGCTGAGAAGTCGAGGTCACCCAACACGCTTTGTTTAGACAGGGCGAACTCCAGATCGGGCACCGAGTGGAGCGCCTCCAGAACTGCGGGGTCAGCCGACTTCAGGAAGCCGGCGGCGAACTGGTGCAACAGGCGCCGGATTTCTTCGGCGGCGCTGGAGAAAATCTGCGCATGTTCCGCCCGGCCAGGGCCGTTGCGCTGCACGTGGTCCATGCCGTGTTCGAGTTGTTTGGCAATGTCAGACAAAGCCTCAAAACCCACGGTGGACGAGCTGCCCGACAAGGAGTGCGCCAGTGCAACAGCCGAATCCGGCAGCTGTTTGTGCAGCTCCAACGCCCATTCACTGAGCTCCATCTGCAGGCGTCGCGACCACTCATCGGCTTCATTGAGGTAGACGTTGTAAAGCGGAATGCCAATGCGCAAATGGCCGATGATTTTGACGGACTCTTCGGCGACCGGTTGAGGTGGCACGGAGTCGGGCCCCAAATCGAGGGAGATCGAATCGACCGGCGGCTCATGGGGCAGCAGCGAAACCGGTTTCGAATCGAGCGGCAGAAACGAGGAGGGTGAATCAAGGAATCCGGTTGGCGCAAATTCGGGTGCGGGTGCATCGGCAAAATTGATCTCGTCCAGACCCAAAGGCGCAAAATCAGACGCTTTTTGGCTCTCAGCCGGCGCATCTTTGGGTGGGTTTTCGCCAATGGCGAACATCTCGGTTGACGCAAAATCGCGCTGGATCTCGGTGTCTGGGGCCTGCAAAGCATCGAAGGATTCGTTGAGCAGCGATTCCGGCAATGGCAATACTGAGGGTTGTACCGACGGTGCCACGGATTCCATGAACGCCGTCATTTCGGCTTCAGAGACTTCATCTGCCACTTGTACTTCTTCGGGTGCCGGTGCCTGAGGCTGTGCAATGGCTTGTTCCGGTGCAGGTGCAGGTGCAGGGGCGACCGCGCCAGGGTAATGCAAGGCGACGGTTTTTCCTTCCAGACGAAGGGCGTCGGCGGCCTGGCGGAAACTGGCGGCACTCCAGTTGGCGTCGGTTCGGGCCGCAATGTGGCCCACCCAGAGCCCAAAGCCGGTCATCGCGTTACCGGCCAGCGCGATCAAGCTGGCACTGACGGGCTTTTGTTCGGCCAGCCAGGCATTGAGCAATTGCTCCATCGACCAGGCGGCTTCACCGAATTCGTCAAGGCCGACCATGCGAGAACTACCCTTGAGCGTGTGAAAGGCGCGGCGCAGGGTGGTCTGGTCGGCCAGATTGGACGGGTCCCCCGCCAGGGCGAGCAGCGCGCTTTGACCGGTTTGCACCACTTCGGTGGCCTCTTCCAGAAAAATTTCGCGGATTTCCAGATCGTCTTCACTCAAGGGCTCTGTGGCAGGAGCGGGCGTGGCTTCGCCTACGGCAGCCAACGCTGCGGTGGCGCCGGCAGCCACTGCGGCGCCCAGGGCCGGTGCACCTGCGATGGCCGCTGGTATACCTGCGGCGGGCGTTTGTACTGGCTCAGAAACCGGGGCCGACACTGGCGCCGGTTCTGGCGTGGCGGGCACAGCAATCGTGACCGGCGCCGGTTTTTCGCGGCCCATCAAGGGCTTGAACTCGCTGGTGTCATCGTCCCAGACGAAAACCTTTTTCGCCATCGCCCGCTGGTAGCTGAGCATGTCGATGAGGAAACCCACCGCGCCCAGGCTGGAACCCAATTTTTCAAAACTGGCGCTGGTGACGGGCCCCGGCAGGACGTTTTCAACCAGCAGTTTTTCAACCGTGTCGCGCATGCGCAGCATGGCCGTGGAGGCTTGATCCAACCCCAACACGGAAAAAACGCCGCGCATTTGCGCCAGTTGGCTGGGCACTTCGTGCAGGGGCGTTTTATCTTGCGGGTTGCGGAAAAACGCGTCCAGCGATTTCTCTGTCTCGCCCAGATTGGTTCGCAACTCGTCAACCACGCTGCCCATGGTCTGGCGGTCGCTGACGCGACGGTACAGGTCCTCCATCCAGGACTCCAGCGGCTCCGACTGGCCGCCGCTGCTGACGTGCTCCAGGCGTTGCGCAAGCCGCTGGCTGCGCGGTGCCATCTGGGTGTCTGAGGGGTCCATGTCCTCGTAGGCCGCTTCCAGGTAAAGGACCGCGGTTGCCACTTCCATTGCCAGTGGTGTCGACGGCGGCTCGCCGGATTTGACTGTGACCTCAATCGCCCGTGTCATGGCGCGGGCCAGGTCGCCACTTTGCGGGTGCATTTTAAGGATCGACTCGCAGACCGCCGCAAACTGGTCACTCACCGCCTTGAGCCGGTTGGTGTCGCCACCCGCCAGCGCCGACCAGGTTTCTGTGGCCGTGGCGATGCGCCTTCGCACCAGCGTCAAAACTGCAGGGTCGAAGCGGCCAAACTGGACCGTGTCGTAGTTGAAAGGGCCGGACCGGGTGAGCTTGTAGGCCTCACGCACGGCAGCCAGCACGGGCGCATTGGCGGGCGTTGTGCCAGCCGCGTGCGCGCAGAAAAACAAAAGGTCTTGAGCCAGCCGGTCGGATACCGCTGGGTCGCCCTTGGCCAGGGTCGCGTATTGCAGCAACACGCGCGAGGCGCCGCGTTTGGCATACACATCCGCTGGGCAAAGGCCAGCCGCATTGGCTTCAAAAAACGCCGCGCAAATCTTCCAGAACACACGGGCTTCGAGTTGCACTTGCGCCCGGGCCAAGCCCAGCGTCAGGTCGCGCAGCCGGGCGGCAGATTCCTTGTCGCCGGTCTTGACCAGACGCAACACGGCCTGGTCTAACTGGCTGCGCACGGCAGGCTCATAGGCCAGCGGCGCTGCGTCAACCGGCATGGGTGCATCCACCCACTGCCAGTCCAGGGGCCATAGGTCAGCCGGATGGATGCGTTCGCCGTCAACCAGGCCCAGCACGTCGCGGTATTGCACGAAAAGGGACACGGGCGAACTGGTTTTCCCCTTGAGCACCCCTTCCAGGTACTCCGCCAGCGCGAAACTGGCACTTTCCATTTTGTTGGCGGCGTCGTCGCTGCAAAGCTCGGGTCGCTGGACAAACTTCTGCGCCAGCGCTTCCATGGCGCGCATCACCTTGGCCGGTGCGCTGAAACCAACCATCTCCAGCGCTCCGACGGCCTGGTGCAACTGCTGGCGCGCAATGCGCAACTGGCTGGCGTCCAGGTCGGCCAGGTCGGAGCCGCGCGCAAGCTCGGCGTCGCGCACAAAGCGCCGCATGGCCTTGGTGGCCCCATCCAATGATTTTTTGAGCTCCTCAAGCACCCAGGCCAAGGGGCCCAGGTCATTGGCGGCGGCGGTTTCGACGTCCTCGGCGATGGGGGTGGCGATCATGGATTGCTGCGCTCCTCTCGATGGTCCGGATCAAGCGATCTTGAAGCGGGACACCGACTGACTGAGTTCTTCGGCCATTCTGGACAACTCCCGCACCTGGCTGGCGGTTGCCTTGGTGCCTTCACCGGTCTGCTCGGTCACGGCAAAAATGTGCTGGATGTTTTCGGCCACGCCGTTGGCGAGGTTGGCCTCGCGCGCCGTTGAGTTGGAGATGTGCTGGATCAGCTCCGAGAGCCGGCGTGACACGCGGTCAATTTCGGTCAATGCCGTGCCGGCGTTGTCAGAGAGTTTCGCGCCTTCCACCACACCCTGGGTCGAGCGTTCCATGGCGCCCACGGCGTCCTGGGTGTCGGTCTGAATGGCCTTGACGAGCGCCGAAATCTGGCGCGTGGCGTCAGCGGAACGCTCGGCGAGGCGTTGCACCTCTTCGGCGACCACGGAGAAACCGCGACCGGCTTCACCGGCAGAAGCCGCCTGAATTGCCGCGTTCAGGGCCAACACGTTGGTTTGTTCGGTGATGTCGGAGATCAGTTCGGTGATCTCGCCGATCTCCTGGGAGGATTCACCCAGGCGTTTGATGCGTTTCGAGGTGTCTTGGATCTGGTCGCGGATGGCGTTCATGCCGCCAATGGCGTTTTGCACCGCCTGCAGGCCGGACTCCGCCGCCTCCAGCGATTGACGCGCCACCGCGGCCGACTCCTGCGCCTGCGCCGACACCGCATTGATGCGGGTTGCCATCTCCACCACCGCCTGGCCAGTCTGGCGGATCTCATGCAGCTGCTCGTTCGAAGCCGCCAAAAGCTCGGTCGAGGTTGAATCCACCTCCGCAGTAGTTTGCGAAACCTTGCTCGCCGTACCTTGCACGTTGGACACCAGCGAGCGCAATTCTTCAATGGTGTAGTTCACCGAGTCCGCGATGGCGCCGGTAATGTCTTCTGTGACGGTCGCTTCCTGCGTCAAATCGCCCTCGGCCACTGTTTGCAGCTCGTTCATCAACCGCAAAATGGCCGCCTGGTTGGCATCGTTCACGCGTTTGGCCTCCTGCTCCTGCTGCTCGGCGGCAAGGCGCTGGTTTTCGGCAACCGCCTGGCGGTTGCGTCCATCCTGCAGTTGAACCTGGGTCAGGCACCAGGCGCAAAAACCGGCGAAGGCAGCGGCGAGGATCATCAGCAGCAGCACAAAACCGCCCAGGCCACCGCGGGAAGCCAGCTTGGATTGGGCTTCCTCAAGCGCCTTGCGCAAGGGCTCGCTGTCCGAAATGATCGAGTTCTGCGCTTCGCGCGCGGCCGCGAGGCCCTGCAAATTGCCCAAAATAAGGCCAGCCTGGGTGCGGGTCAGTTCATAGAGCTTGAGCAAGGCATCAAGCTGCTCTTTGACCTGGGGGTCGCGCGAGGCTGAAAGACGCAATTCGGAGCTGCCCTGCTGCAAGCCAGTGGCGATCTCCTTGAACGCGTTGAGGTCTTTGCCCAACAGAAATACCGCCTCGGCACCCACACCTTCGGAGGTCAGGAATTCGTTGGACGACTTGCCGATGCGCTGGGTCAGCATCACCAGCTGGCCAGCTGCCGAAATCTCGGCCGGCCCGGCGTTTTGCTGCAACTTCAGCGACGAGATCGACTCGGCAATTTCCAGCAGGTCGGACGACTGGCGGTTGATCTGGCGCAACGCCGCATTCACCTGCGTCAGCACCTTTTGCTGGCTCATGACTGCCGCCGCGCTTTTTTCTGCCTTGTCGATCATCGGCGTGATGGTGTCCAGGTCCGGGCCGAACTCTGCGCCCAGCGAACTGATCTTGAGTTCACTGTCGCCTGACTTCAAACCGCGCACCGCCTTGGCCAGCACGCCGGAGCTTTCGGCCACTTCGGCAAAGGAAGGCTGGTTGCCCGTCATCGCCTGCGAAACCGACTTGGCCAGGCGCTGTGACTGCATCAATGACTGGCCGGTTGCGCTGAGTTGCTGCGCCGTGGTGTTGGCCTGATTCAAGGCGTAAATCACGAGGCCCGCCAGAACAACCAGCGAAACAATCAGGAAAATCGTCAGTTGGCGCTGGTGGTCGCCGAAGGACTTGCGGCCGAACACTGGCAGGTTGATCATGTCCGCGTTGTCCAGAGTGGTGTCGGTAACAAGGGCATCGGCATTCACACTGCCTGCACCCAGCGGCATGGGGCCGGAAGGGCCTGATCCGTGGCCGATGGTGTCTAACGCGGTTGGGTCAACCGAGGCGTCGGGGGTTCCCAGGCTCAGGCGGGAATCGTGTTCGGAATTCGGGGCGTCTGGCGTCTTGGCGCGGAATACATTTTTCAACTGATCAAGGATGGAGGACATGGTTGGGCCTTGTAAGGATCTACGCGCTGATATTTAAAAATTCGGGAAGCAATGACAGGGTCTGCAGGTTGATTTCCTGCCACACTGTGCCGGACGGTTCGGTGTAGCGGTTGCCGAAGTAACTGGGTGCACCAGGCTCCGGTCCGCTGGCCTGGTTGAAGGCATCCGTGTTGCGCAAGCCCGCCAGGGTATCGACCATCAAGGCGCAATTGACCTCCAGGGCCGTGTGCAGGGTCACGACGCTGGCCTCACTCAAGGCGTGTTCACTGCGGGCAGGTGCCCGGCCCTGGCCAATGAACGCCGCCAGATCCACCACTCCGAACAAACCGCCGCGCAAATTCAGCACACCCGCAAACCATGGCGTGCAATAGGGAACCCGCTGCAGGTGACCGAGCGGGAATATCTCGCCGGATTGAACCAGCGGGAACAGGTAGTTGGCGCCACCAGCGCGCACGGCCAGCCAGGACACCAGCACACCTTCGGTGCGCGCAGCCTGAAGGCGTGTGGCGAGTCGGGATTGGAGCTCTCTGAGGGCAGCGCGGTTGGCCATGGGGTTAAAGGGTTTGCAAGCGAGCGTGCAAACTTAGCCCAAGGCGCTGATCT
>JANMMR010000501.1:0-3020 GCA_031373455.1 Rhodoferax sp. | reverse complement strand
GTCCCAGGTGGCGAATTTTTCGCTGAAGCGGCGGCGGTTGTTCTTCCACATGAAGTCGTACACACAGTTGTGGAAGTAATAAAACTCCATGTGTTTGAACTCGGTCTTGGTCGCGGAAAACATTTCCTCCACGCGGCCGATGTGTTCGTCCATGGTGCCGCCCACGTCCATCAAAAGCAGCACTTTCACATTGTTGTGACGCTCGGGCACCATTTTGATGTCCAGCCATCCGGCGTTGGCCGCTGTGCTGCGAATGGTGTCATCCAGGTCCAGTTCTTCCACATTGCCTTCGCGGGCGAACTTGCGCAGGCGCCGCAGTGCGATCTTGATGTTGCGCGTGCCCAGCTCTTGCGTGTCGTCGTAGTCTTTGTAGGCGCGTTGGTCCCACACCTTCACGGCGCTTTTGTTGCGGCTCTTGTCCTGCCCGATACGAATGCCCTGCGGGTTCTGGCCGTAGGCGCCAAACGGCGAGGTGCCGCCCGTGCCAATCATCTTGCTGCCGCCTTCGTGGCGCTCTTTTTGCTCTTCGAAGCGCTTTTTCAGCGTTTCCATCAACTCGTCCCAGCCCATTTTTTCGATCTTGGCTTTTTCTTCGGGGCTCAGCTCCAGCTCGAGGTTTTTGCGCAACCACTCCAGCGGAATTTCTTTGGTGAAGTCGGCCACCATTTCCACGCCCTTGAAGTAAGACGCGAAGGCGCGGTCGAATTTGTCGTAATGTTTCTCGTCCTTGACCAGGCTGGCGCGGCTCAGGTAGTAAAAATCGTCGATTTTGTAGCCGCCTTCACCCATGTCGTCGGGGTCGGGCAAGGCGTTGGGGCCAACCACCCCTTCTTTCAGGGCTTCCAGCAGGGTCAGGAATTCCTTGACCGAAACCGGCAGTTTGGCGGAGCGCAGGGTGTAGAAAAAATCAATCAGCATGGGGCTCTCCTCGTCAGCGCGGTTTATCCAATTGGTGCCGCAACTGCGCCTTCACCTCCGGCCATTCGCCGCTCCTGAGGCTGTACATCACGGTGTCGCGGATGGTGCCGTCGCGGCGCAGGGCGTGGCCGCGGATTACGCCGTCTTTACGCGCGCCCAGGCGCTCGATGGCGGCTTGCGAGGCGAAATTGAAGTTGTCGGTGCGCCAGCCGACCACGTGGCAACCCAGGGTATCAAAGGCGTGCGTCATCATTATCAGTTTGCAGGTCGTATTAACAGCGCTGCGCTGGCAGCGTTTGGCGTACCAGGTGTAGCCAATCTCTACGCGTTTTACGGCGGGCAGGATGTCGTGGTAACTGCTGCTGCCCAGCACGGTGCCGGTTTGAGCGTCCAGCACGGCAAAGGCAAAGCGGTTGCCGGCTTCGCGCATGGCCAGCGCATCTTCGATGTACTTGCGCGTTTGCCCGGGCTCGGGCACCGATGTCACCCGGATGGTCCACAACTCGCCGTCAGCCGCTGCCGCGCGAAGGCCAGCTTCATGCGCGAGCGAAAGCGGCACCAGTTTGATGCCGCGCGCTTCGAGTTCAACCGGCTCTACGAACGCCATGGGGGAAATCCTGTTCGAAGGCCAATCAACGGTTGTGCCGCTGCATGAACACCAGCTTTTCGAACAGCGTCACGTCCTGCTCGTTTTTCAGGAGCGCGCCCACCAGTGGCGGCACGGAGACTTTGTCGTCCTTGCTTTGCAGGGCTTCGAGCGGAATGTCTTCGGCGACCAGCAGCTTGAGCCAGTCCAGCAGCTCGCTGGTCGAGGGCTTTTTCTTCAAGCCGGGCAGGTTGCGCACGTCGTAGAAGGTTTTCATCGACGCCGTGAGCAGCTCTTTTTTCAAGCCGGGGAAATGCACGTCGATGATCAATTTCATCGTCTCGGCATCCGGAAACTTGATGTAGTGGAAGAAACAGCGGCGCAAAAATGCGTCTGGCAGCTCTTTTTCATTGTTCGACGTGATGAACACCAGCGGGCGGTGTTTGGCGCGCACCAGCTCGCGGGTTTCGTAGCAGTAGAACTCCATGCGGTCGATTTCGCGCAGCAGGTCGTTGGGGAACTCGATGTCGGCCTTGTCGATCTCGTCAATCAAAAGGGCCACCGGCGCATCGGCCGTGAACGCTTGCCACAAGACACCCTTGACAATGTAGTTGTGTATGTCTTTGACCTTCTCGTCGCCCAATTGTGAATCGCGCAGGCGGCTCACCGCGTCGTATTCGTACAGGCCCTGCTGCGCCTTGGTGGTCGATTTGATGTGCCATTGCAGCAGCGGCATCTTCAGCGCCTCGGCGACTTCCTCGGCCAGCATGGTTTTGCCGGTGCCGGGCTCGCCTTTGACCAGCAATGGGCGCTTGAGCGTGATGGCCGCATTGACCGACAACATCAGGTCTTGCGTGGCGACGTAGTTTTTGGTGCCTTGGAATTTCATGGTTATGGTTGGGAATCGGTAGGTTGGATTCAGGACGCGGGTGTCAACAGCCGGGCAGGGCGGGCAAGCGCCTTCTCCCGCCCGATATAATCGCAGGCGTTGAGTTGAACCCAACCCGTCTTATTGACCCCTGAATTGTCCGCGCAAAATGAAGAAACTGCTGTCGCCACTGTATGCCCTTCTGGTCACCATTGTGACCACACTCCTGGCCCCGTCTGGCGCTTTTGCCCAGGAGGTCAAGGGTGACGCCAAGGTGGGCGAGCGCAAAATCGCCATGTGTATCGGCTGCCACGGCATTGCCGGTTACCAGGCGAGTTTCCCCGAGGTGTACAAGGTGCCCAAAATCTCCGGCCAGGGCGCCAAATACATAGTTTCGGCCTTGAACGCCTACAAACAGGGCGAGCGCAAACACCCCACCATGCGCGGCATTGCCGACAGCCTGAGCGACCAGGATATGGCCGACGTGGCCGCCTATTACTCGACACACGGCGTTGACGCCGGCGCGGCCACACCCGGCAAGGCCGCCGATGCCACCGGCAAAGCCGCCGAGCTGGTGAAAAAAGGCGCGTGCGTCTCCTGCCACGGCGACAGCTTCAGCAAACCGATCGACCCGAGTTACCCCAAGAT
>JANMMR010000608.1:0-3725 GCA_031373455.1 Rhodoferax sp. | reverse complement strand
GGGCGCGCGCACGAAGCGGCCTTGCAGCTGGCGGCGGTTTTTCCACACCGGTTCTACATCGAACTGCAACGCGCCGGCCGGCTTGACGACGAGCCGCATGTCGCCGCCGCCGTGCAGCTCGCCGCGCGCATGAAACTGCCGGTGGTGGCCACCCACCCGGTGCAGTTTGCCGGCCCCGACGATTACGAAGCGCATGAGGCGCGGGTGTGCATCTCCGACGGTGAAATTCTCGGCAATGCCAAACGTGTGCGCCGCTTCACGCGGGAGCAGTATTTCAAGACCGCCGCACAGATGCAGGCTCTGTTTGCCGACATCCCCAGCGCCATCGCCAACACGGCTGAAATCGCGAAACGCTGCAACCTCTCGCTGGTGTTGGGCAAACCGCAGTTGCCTGAATTCCCCACGCCGCTGGTGAATGGCGAAAAACTCAGCCCTGAGGCTTACTTCCGCCATGTATCCCACGAAGGCCTCAAAGAGCGCCTGCTGCACCTTTACCCCGAAGCCGCCAAACGCGAGCAGGAGCGCCCGCGTTACGAGGAGCGGCTGGAGTTCGAGATCAACACCATTCTGAAGATGGGGTTTCCGGGTTATTTCCTGATCGTCGGCGACTTCATCAACTGGGCGAAGAACAATGGCTGCCCGGTGGGGCCAGGGCGTGGCTCGGGTGCGGGCTCGCTTGTGGCCTATGCGCTCAAGATCACCGACCTGGACCCGCTGGAATACAAGCTGCTGTTTGAGCGCTTTTTGAACCCGGAGCGGGTCTCGATGCCCGACTTCGACATCGACTTTTGCCAGGCCAACCGCGACCGTGTCATTGACGATGTGAAAGGCAAATACGGCAAGGAGGCGGTGAGCCAGATCGTCACCTTCGGCACCATGGCGGCGCGCGCGGCGATACGCGACGTGGGCCGCGTGCTGGACATGAGCTACACCTTTTGCGACGGCATCAGCAAACTCATCCCCAACAAGCCGGGCGTGCATATCACCATTGAAGGCGCCATCAAGGCCGAGCCCGAGCTGGCGCGGCGCCTGGGCAGTGAAGACGATGTGAAAACCCTGATCGAGCTGGCGCTGAAGCTCGAAGGCCTGAAGCGGAATGTGGGCATGCACGCTGGTGGCGTGTTGATCGCGCCGGGCAAACTCACCGACTTCTGCCCGCTGTACCAGCAGCCCGGCAGCGACTCGGCCGTGAGCCAATACGACAAGGACGATGTGGAAGCCATCGGCCTGGTGAAGTTCGACTTTCTGGGCCTGGCCACACTCACCATTCTGGAGATCGCCAAAGAGCTGATCATCAAGCGCCACAAGGGTCAGGAGAACTTCAACTTCGAAGACATTGCGCTCGATGACGCTGCGACCTACCGCCTGTTTCAAGACGCCAAAACCGAAGCCGTGTTCCAGTTTGAAAGCCGCGGCATGCGCGCCATGCTGGTGGACGCGAAACCAACACGGCTCGAAGACCTGTTTGCCCTGAACGCGATGTTCCGCCCGGGGCCCATGGAGAACATCCCCGATTTCTGTGCCCGCAAGAATGGCCGCGTGCCAGTGACCTACCCGCACCCGCTCCTGGAGCAGGTGATGTCCGAGACCTACGGCATCATGGTCTACCAGGAGCAAGTGATGCAGACCGCGCAGATCCTGGGCGGTTATTCCCTTGGCGGTGCCGACCTGCTGCGCCGCGCCATGGGCAAAAAGAAGGCCGAAGAGATGGCCGAGCACCGTGAGATTTTCCGCACCGGCGCTGCCAAAAACAACATCGACGCTGACAAGGCCGACGAAATCTTCGACCTGATGGAGAAGTTCGCCGGCTACGGCTTCAACAAGTCGCATGCCGCCGCCTATTCGCTGCTGGCCTACCACACGGCCTGGCTCAAGGTGCACTACACCGCCGAGTTCTTCTGCGCCAACATGACGGTGGAGATGGACAACACCGACAAGCTCAAGGCCTTGTTTGAAGACGCACTCAAAATGGGTCTGACTTTTGACGCGCCGGACATCAACCGCGGCACGCACCGCTTTGAGCCGGTGTCCGGCAAAATCGTGCGGTATGGCCTGGGCGCCATCAAGGGCACCGGCCAGCAGGCGATTGAAGCCATCGTGACGGCCAGAGAGGGTGGCACCGGCGGCAGCGCAGGCGGCCCCTTCACCAGCCTGTTTGATTTCTGCGTGCGGGTGGACCGCAGCAAAGTCAACAAACGCTGCATCGAGGGGTTGATCAAAGCTGGCGCGTTTGACTCGTTGCAACTCAACCGCGCCGCGCTAATGGCCTCGGTGGAGCGCGCCTCGGACTTCGCGGCCGCCGCCGAAGCCAACGCCAACCAGGGCGGCCTGTTTGACATGGGCGCAGAGGAAGGCCACGACGACCATGGTGCTTCCACGCGCGAGCCCGATCTGGTCGAGGCCCTGCCCTGGGGTGTGAAGGAGCGCCTCGGCTTCGAAAAAACGGCGCTGGGTTTTTACCTCTCGGGCCACCTCTTTGACGAAGTCGCGCGCGAGGTGCGCCAGTTTGCCAAGCGCCAGATCGAAGACCTGATTGACACGCGCGAGCCGCAACTGCTGGCGGGCATCGTCAGCGACTTTCGCGTCATCAACGGCCAGCGCGGCAAGCTGGGCCTGTTCAAACTCGACGACAAATCCGGCAGCATCGACGCGCGTGTGGACGAAGCCCTCATCAACGCCCACAAAAACCTGCTCAAGGAGGACGAGCTCGTCATCGTCATGGGCAAGGCCCAGCCCGACCGTTTTGGCGGCGGTGCCATGCAGCTCACGGTGAGCCAGATCTGGGACCTGGAGCAGGCGCGCTGCCGCTTTGGCAAATACCTCAAAGTCGCCGTCAACGGCAAGGCGCCCGATGTGCAGCGGATGGTGCAGGACTTCCCCGCCAAACGCGAAATGACCGAGCAGGGCCTTTTGGTGCGCGGGCTGCCGGTGCGGCTGGCGGTGAGCCGCGAGGCGGGCGCCGTGCCGGCCGGGGAGGGTGTGGGCGCCGTGGCCGAGTTGCAGTTGGGTGACGCCGCGAAGTTTTTCCCGACCGATGCCGCTCTGGCCAGCTGGCGCGCGCAGGCGCACCAAGGTGCCTGCGCCATCGTGTATGACTGATTGCTATTAAAGATATAGCAAACTAATGAAATATTACGTGACTTGAGTGGTCAAAAAGTCTGTAAACCGCAAATTTGCCGGCTGAAACCCTGAAAAGTTAACACCCATGTTAACTTTTCCTCCCGACTCGATTGTGGCTATTTTTTGGGCCGGAACCCGATTTCCAGCAGCGGCGGCACGCGGCCGTCGACGTCGCGCGGCAGCACCTCGGTTTTGTCAATGGCTTTGAGCACGGCTTCGTCCCAGGCGGGCACGCCGCTGGACTTGAGCAGTTTGCGACCGGTGATCGTGCCGTCTGGCGCAGCGCGCACTTCCACCAGCGCCACCGGGTTGCCTGAAATGTCTTCGGTGAAAACGATGTTCGGGTAGATGCGCGCCTGGATGCGGCCCTGGTAACTCGACGACGGCCCGGCCGATTGTTGCGCTGTGCCCGTTGCAGTTGCGGCGCCTGTGGCACCCGCCAGGCTCGCCATGCGTTTGATGTTCTCCTGGCGCTGCGCTTCGAGTTGTTTGGCGTCGAGTTTGGCGGCGTCGTCCTTGCGTTTGACGGCCTCGGCCTGCTTGAGTTCTTCCTGCTTTTTCAGCTCTTTCTTTTTGTCGTCCAGCTGCTTGGTTTCAAGCTGCTT
>JANMMR010000471.1:0-15059 GCA_031373455.1 Rhodoferax sp. | reverse complement strand
AGCTTCATCGTGCACGAGCCCAGCGGGATCATGCTGCGGTCAAGCGCCAGGTCTTTGTCAGCCAGTTTGCGGATGTAGCGCAACATGCTGGTCTCGGAATGGTGCGTGTTGAAAACCGGGTGCGTGAGAAACCGGCTGGTGCGGCGAAGGGCCCTGGGGATCAATGGCTCGATGCCGGATTCAAATTCATCAACCTTTGGCAAGGATTGGCCAGGTTTGGCGAAGATCGACCAGATCAGCGCGATGTCGTCACGCGTTGTGGTTTCATCCAGGCTGATGCAAATGAAAACTTCAAAGTAAATTCGGAGATTGGCCGACAAAGACCGCGCCTTTTTTGCTATTGACTGTGTAGCGTCTCCGGTTTGGATGGAGAGGGTGTCAAAAGCGCTTTCGCCGCGCGGCGCATACCCCAGCGCAGTCAAGCCGCGCGCCAGGATCGCGGTGTACGCGGCTACGCGCTGGGCAATGCGGGTGAGGCCTTGCGGGCCGTGGTAGACGGCATACATGCTCGCCACCACAGCGGGCAAGACTTGCGCGGTGCAGATGTTGGAGGTCGCTTTTTCGCGGCGGATGTGCTGCTCGCGGGTTTGCAGGGCCAGCCGGTAAGCCGGGTTGCCGTGCTCGTCCACACTCACGCCCACCAGCCGGCCAGGCATGGAGCGCTTGAAGTCGTCACGGCAGGCCAAAAATGCAGCGTGCGGGCCACCATTGCACAGCGGCATGCCAAAACGCTGCGTGGTGCCGACGACGATGTCGGCGTTGAATTCACCGGGTGGCACGAGCAGGGTAAGCGCCAGCAGATCGGCCGCAACGATAAAGGCCGCCTGTTTGGCGTGCACCTTGCCCACATCGCCGCGCAGGTCGTCGATGCGCCCGGAGGTGGACGGGTAAGGTGCCAACACGGCGAAATGGTCTTCGGCCAGCAGGGCGTCCCATTGCGCGGCAGAGTTGGCCAGCACCACCTCGATGCCCAGCGGCGCGGCGCGCGTCTGGATGACTTCAATCACCTGCGGGTGGCAGTCGCCTGCCACGACAAACACGCTGGATTTGCTCTTCACGCTGCGTTTGGCCAGCGTCATGGCCTCAGCCGCCGCCGTGGCTTCGTCCAGCATCGAGGCATTGGCAATCGCCATGCCGGTGAGGTCGCACACCATGGTCTGGAAATTCACCAGCGCTTCCATGCGCCCTTGCGAAATTTCAGCCTGGTAGGGTGTGTAGGCGGTGTACCAGGCCGGGTTCTCCAGGATGTTGCGCAGGATCACGCCGGGTGTGTGGGTGCCGTGATAGCCCTGCCCGATAAAACTCTTGAAAACCTTGTTTTTCGCCGCCATGGCTTTCAGTTCGTCCAAAGCCGCCACCTCGGAGACCGCGGCTGGCAGGTTCATCGCCTGCTGGCGCGCGATGCTTCGCGGCACAATGCCGTCGATCAGATCGCGCCGAGAGGTGGCTCCGACCACTGCGAGCATTGTTTGTTCGTCCTGCTCATCAATGCCGATGTGGCGGGCGACGAATTCCGCGGGGTTTTCCAGCTCGGTCAAGGTGGTTTTGGCGGGCATCAACATGGCGGCGACACCTCAAGCAGCTTCGGAAAAGGTGGTGTAGCGGGTCTCGTCCATCAGGGCGTCCAGCTCAGACGGGTTGGACAACTTCACTTTGAAGAACCAGCCGGCACCCAGCGGGTCGGAATTGGCCAATGCCGGGTCAGCGCGCAAGGCTTCGTTGACCTCAACCACACTGCCACTCACCGGCATGAACACATCGGCCGCAGCCTTGACCGACTCGACCACGCCTGCCACCTCTTTGGCCGCCATCGTCTTGCCGACTTCGGGCAACTCCACAAAGACCACGTCGCCCAGCGCGTCTTGCGCATGGTGGGTGATGCCCACAGTGGCCACGCCGGCTTCGACTTTCAGCCATTCATGGTCTTCGGTGTATTTGATCGACATTCGGTTCACTCCTTTGAAAATTGAAAATCCGGTTTTGGGCTTCAGCCCCGGTAATAGCGGTTGGGTAAAAACGGCATGGCGGTCACCCGCATCGGCACGGGTTTGCCGCGCACCAGGGCGTTCACCACCGTGCCCAGTACAGCGTATTCGGGCCGCACATAAGCCATTGCCACTGGTTGGTCGATGGAGGGCGCCAGCAGGCCGCTGGTGACTTCCCCAATCGGCTCGCCAGCTAGGCTGTTCAGCGCAGTGTGGTCACGCACGGGTACCCGCTCGAGCGCGACCAGGCCGACACGTTTTCTAGAAAGCAGCGGCGCTTTGTCCGCCACAGGCGGGGCGAGTTCGGCCAGTATGTGCGCGGCACCCGGAAACCCGCCTGCGCGGGCGCCCCCGGCACGGCGGACGTTCTGGATCGCCCAGTTCAAACCGGCTTGCACGGGTGTGGTGGTGGAGTCGATGTCATGCCCGTAAAGGCACAGCCCGGCTTCGAGGCGCAGGGAATTGCGGGCACCCAGCCCGGCGGGTTTCACCTCTGGCTGCGCCAGCAAGGCGTGCGCCAGCGCCTCGGCCTTCATCTCGTGCACGGAAATCTCGAAACCGTCTTCGCCGGTGTAACCACTGCGCGTCACGAAACACTCAATCGCCTGGTGCGGCCCGTGGCTGTCGCAGCTGATGCTGAAGTGGCCGCCCGTCATGAAAACCAATGATTCAATGCCTGGGCACAAGCGTTTCATCACGTCCACTGCTTTTGGTCCCTGCAAGGCCAGCAAGGCCATTTGTGGCATGGGAACCACCTCGCAACGATGGCCTATTTTTTGCTGAATGTGGGCGATATCACCTGCTTTACAGGCACCGTTGACGATTGCGAAGATATCGCCCCCACGGTCGCCCACTGCGTGTGGCTCCCTGCCCCCCGAGGGGGCCGCATTTTTGCTTGGGGCGGCCCGGCGCAAAAACTCGCCCCCAAGTGCCACTTCGCGCTTGATGAACATCAAATCGTCGATGATGCCGCCGGCGTCATTGAGCAGCAGGCCATAACGCTGTTTGCCGACTGGCAGGTCGATCACGTCAACCGGCACCAGGGTTTCAAATGCTAAGGCGGCATCGGCTCCGAGCAGACGCAATTGGCCCATGTGCGAGACGTCGAACAGGCTGGCCGATGCGCGGGTGTGCAGGTGCTCGGCCATCAGGCCGGACGGGAATTGCACCGGCATGGAATAGCCGGCAAACGGCACCATACGCGCGCCAAGCGACACGTGCAGGTCATGCAGGGGCGTTTTGAGCAGGGAATCGGTGGTGGTCAAGCGGACTTTCGGAACAGGGACGAATGCACCGCCACCCGGTTGGATGGACACATGCGCTGCCCCCGCTGTCCGCTTTACCTGAGAGATTCGCCGATTCGCCAGCACAGGGCGTGCGACGCGGTTTGCTCCTTCGGTGGGCCAGGCTGGCTGGCCTCTCTCCAGTGGGGAAACGTCACACGGCCAGATGGTTATATGGCCGCACAACGTGTGTCAGTCCTTTTTGCCTGAGCGTTCAGACCGCTGCAATCAGCCCGTCCTGCGCCTTCGGCGGCGTTCTCGCGGAACGCACTCTCCTGACGAAATCGATTCTACCTATTTCGAGTAGGCCAGGTCACGCAGCGTGAGCGAAAGCGCTGGCACGTAGGTAATCACCATCAGGCAAGCCAGCACCACCAGCACAAACGGCAACAATTGCGTGACGATGCGGTCCAGTGAAATGCGCGCCACGGTGCAGGCTGCAAACAGGTTCACACCGAAGGGAGGCGTGATCATGCCCAGCGCCAGGTTGACGACCATCACCAGGCCGAAGTGGATCGGGTCGATGCCGAACTTCATGGCGACCGGCGCCAAAATTGGCGCCAGCACAATGATCGCGGCACTGGTTTCAATGAACATGCCGATGATGAACAAGGCGGCGTTGATGCCCAGCAGGAACATGAACGGCGTTTTGAGCACTTCCTGCAACCAGAGCCCGACCATTTCTGGCACGCCAGCGCGGGTGATCAAGAAGGCGAACAGGCCGGCATTGGCAATCACAAACATGATCACTGCGCTGGAGAGCACCGACTTTTTCAGGATCATGTAGATGTCTCTGGGCTTGAGTTCCTGGTGGATAACCATGCCCACCACCAGCGCGTAGAACACCGCCACGGCGGACGCCTCGGTCGGGGTGAAAACTCCGCCGTAAATGCCGCCCAGGATGATGACCGGCATCAACAGGGCCCAGCCGGCCTGCACCGTGGCTTTGCCGAACGAGAGGCGGCCGTCGCCATCGTTTTTGCCCCAGCCCTTGTATTTGCAATAGCAGTAGCAGAACAGCATCAGCGACACGCCAATGAATATGCCCGGGCCAAAACCGGCGATGAACATCTCGCCCACAGATACCTCAGCGCTCACCGCATACAGGATCATCGGAATCGATGGAGGAATGATCACGCCCAGTTCGGCGCTGCTGGCCTGCAAAGCCGCTGCGTAGGCGGTGGGATAGCCGTGTTTGATGAGTGCCGGGATCAAAATGGCGCCGATGGCGAAGGTGGTGGCCACGGAGGAGCCTGACACCGCAGCGAAGATCATGCAGGTCAACACGCAGGTCATGGGCAATCCGCCCTGCACGCCGCCCACGATGCTTTTGGCGAACTCGACCAGCCGGCGGGAGATGCCGCCGGTTTCCATCAGGTTGCCCGCGAGAATGAAAAATGGAATTGCGGCCAGCGGAAACTTGTTGATCGAGTTGAACATCTCCTTCACGGAGATCAGCATGTTGGCGTTGTTGACCTGGATGCCCAACACGGCGGCCAGACCAATCGACACGGCCACTGAAATTGACAGCGCGAAACACAGCGCCATCGTCAGAACCATAATGGCACTCATTGCGCCGCCTCCAGTTCAAGCCGCTGCGGATCCAGCAGGTTGCCAATCAAGCCAAAGATGCTGAAAACGCCGCCAATCGGCAACGCGATATAAGCCCAAAACATGGAGATGCCTTCCATGCCGATGACCGACTGCACCTTGCCGCGCTGCGCATAGTCCCAACCCCACCAGATGATGACCAGCACGAGAATCATCGCGGCAACAAACACCACCCAGTCAAGAGCCCGCCTGAGTTTGGGCGGGCTCCAGCGGTACATCACGTCCACGCTGACCATCGCGCCCTGACGAAACGCCATCGGGATGCCCATGAACACCATCCAGATCAGGCTGAAGCGGATCATCACCTCGGTCCATTCCGCGGGCCGCTCCAAAACGAAACGGGTGATGATCTGGTACATACCCAGGCATGCCGCAAGCGCCAGCATGGCACAGGCAAACGCCATGGCAAATCCGGTCGTGACGCGGTCAATGCGCAGCAGCGCTGCTTTCATGGCAAGTTCCAGTATTTCAATGGTCGGGAGGACGACTGCACAAACAAAAAGGGCCGAAGCCCTTTAAGTTGAACGATCTCATGCTGCTCATTTGACGTTGCGGATGCGGTCAATCGCGGCCTTGGTGAACTGCTTTTCAAACTCGGCATTGATTGGCACCAGGGCTGCGACAAATTTGGATTTGTCGGGGTTCTCGATGATCTGCATGCCCTTGCTGCGCAGGTCTTTGACGCCCATGGCATCGTCTTCCGCCACGCGGCTGCGGTTGGCCTTGGTGCCTTCTTTCGCCGCATCGATGAACGCCTGTTTGTCGGCTGCCGAGAGTTTGTCAAAGGTGGCCTTGTTCATCAACCACACAGCGGGTGAATAGACGTGGCCTGTGAGCGTGAGGTGCTTTTGCACCTGGTCGAGTTTGCCGGCCATGATGACGGACAGCGGATTTTCCTGGCCGTCCACAGTGCCTTGCTGCAACGCGGCAAACACCTCCGGAAACGCCATGGGCGTGGGCACAATGCCAAAACCCTTGTATGCAGCGATGTGGATGGGGTTCTCCATCGTACGCATTTTGAGGCCCTTGAGGTCATCCGGGCCATTCACCGCACGTTTGTTGTTGGTCATGTGGCGCACGCCGTTTTCACCCCAGGCCAGCGCCTTGAAGCCTTTGGGCTCAAAGAGCTTCAGCATTTCCTGGCCAATCGGGCCGTCCAGCACGGCATGCGCGTGCGCCTTGTCGCGGAACAGGAAAGGAATGTCCAGAATTTTGGCTTCCGGCACGAAATTGGGCACCGGGCCCGTGGAGGAGAAGGTCAACTCCTGGGTGCCCAGTTGCACCGATTCGATCGATTCGCGCTCGCCACCCAAGGCACCCGAGTAAAAATTCTGGACCTTGTAGCGCCCGCCCGTGCGTTTTTCGACTTCGCGCGCAAAAACGTCCACGCCCACGCCTTGGTGGGAGTTCGGGCCGATGGAAATGCTGTTGCGCATGGTGACCTGCGCCACTGCCTGGTTCATGAAGCCTGCAGCTAGGCTCAAGCCCAGGGCCAAGGGAAGCAGTTTGAGTGCTGAAATTTTCACGTCGATCTCCTGAAAGTCAGGCGTGACAGACACGCCGGTGCGAGCATTGTCAGGCGGCAGCGGGCTTCACCGCATGGGGGTTTTCGCGCATGTATTCGCGGATCAGGGTTTCAAAGTCAGGCTCGGGCAACAGCCCAAGGCCCTTGGCGCGTTGCGCGTTGATGCGTGCGGGCCAGGTGGCGACAATTTTGCGAATGATTGCATCGGGGGTCCAGTCAATCAGATCGGCCACGGCTTTTCCCGCTACCCGCTCCAGCGCCTTTGCCATCTCGCCGGTGGTGCAGGTGAGCGCGGGCAAGTTCAGACCCACGCGTGGCCCCCATTCCTGGTCTGTCGCTTCGGCCGCGCGAATGATGCCCCTGATCGTCAGCGAGGGCGACGACAACGCTACTTCGGTCTCGGGCGACACCGGGCAGGCGCCTTTGACACCCGCCAGCGGCTCGCGGATCATGCTGCTGAAAAAGCTCGACGCCGCGCCGTTGGGCTTGCCCGGGCGCACGCTGACGGTCATCAAACGGGTATTGCGGCCTCGGATGAAACCTTTGCGGGTGAAATCCGCCACCAGCTGCTCACCGATGAGTTTCTGGATGCCGTAGCTGGTTTGCGGCGTTGGCAAGGTGGTGTCTTCGATGGTGGGCGGGCAGGGCAGCTCAGGTGAATCGCCAAACACCGCCAGCGAGCTGGCAAAAACCACCATGGGCCGGGTTCCGAATTGCGCGTGGATGACGCGGCAGTTCTCCAGGAGGCCCAAAGTGGCTTTGAAATTGCTGCGCATGCCGAGGTCAAAATCGGCCTCACATTCGCCGCTCACGGCCGCAGCCAGGTGGAAAACCACGGCGGTTTGCGCCGTAACAACCGGCGTTGGCGCGGTCTTGTCGTCCAGCAAGGTATTGAGGTCACCGGTGAGCGCCGCCACGCGCTTGTCGGCAAGCAGATCCGCCGGCGGCTCGGCGCGGTCTACCAAGGTCAGGCGAGTGATGGCAGACGATGCAGCACCTGCCAGGGCCAGACTGCCTTTTGCCAGCAAGGCTCGGGCCAAGCGCGCCCCCAAAAAACCGGCCCCGCCGGTGATCACAACTTGCATTTTGGACACTCCAGTGGTTAGTTCAACCATGGAGCTTACCTGCAATCAAAGGCGCCCTGCAGCATGGCAGTTGACGCCTCAGGTTTTGCCATTCAGGCAGCTTTCACAGGGTGTGTCTATTTCTACAAACAAGGCCTGCGCTCACGACCACGTGACAGTCGCTGTAAACATGTAACCGGCCCCATAGACCGTCTTGATGATCTTTGGGTTTTGCGGGTCGATTTCAATCTTGCGTCGAATGCGGGAAATGCGCACATCGATGCTGCGGTCCATGGGCGACAGGTCGCGTTGGCCCAGCAATTGTTCGCGTGTCAGTATCTGGTGCGGCCGCTTCACAAACGCCCGCAGTACTTGTGTTTCGGCGGTGCCAAGCACGTGCTCAAGCCCATCCGGTGCGCGCAGGTTGTTGGCCGCGCAATCCAGTGACCAGCCAACAAAACTTGCATAGCGCCGCTGTCCCACGGCTCCCCCTTCAACCCCGGACGCCCGCCTGCGCAGGATACTGCGCACGCGCGCCACCAGCTCGCGCGACTCAAACGGCTTCACCACGTAGTCATCGCCACCCAGCTCAAGGCCCATGACGCGGTCGATCGTATGCCCGCGCCCAGTCAAAATCAGGATGCCGCAGCTGCACAAGGCCACAATTTGCCGCATCAACTCGATGCCATCTATGTCGGGCAACCCCAGGTCAACCACGCACAGATCAGGACGCTCGGATTGCAGGCGGCGCAACACGGACTTGCCGTCACGAAACCATTCAACAGGATGACCAAATTCCTCCAGCGAGCGGATCACAATCCGCGCCACCGCTTCATCGTCTTCCACCACATAAATCAATTGGCGCAAAGCACCCGTATCAGATGCGGGGACCAGGGTCAAAGCGTGGCCTCCTGCAACAACGCTGCAAGTTGGACCTTGGTGAACGGTTTGGCAAGCAGCGCAACGCCGGGCAGCCCGTTCGAATCTGGCAACTCCGGCGCATAACCACTCATCAGAATGATTTTGGGAACCTGGCCACGGCGCATGGCATGGCGTGCAACCTGGCGCCCATCCACGCCTCCGGGCATCACAACGTCGGACAGCAGCAGCTGAATGCCGGACGTCCGATCAAGGATTTGCAGTGCTTCGACGCCAGTCTCGGCCTCCAGCACGGCAAAACCGAGATCAAGCAACAACCGCCGTACGATTTTTCGCACATTGGGGTCATCCTCTACCAAAAGCGCAAGGTCCTGATCCGGCTGGGTTGCCGAAGAATCCATGTCTTGGTCGTCGCTGTAAAGCGGTATTTGCGTCGGAGTGTCGCTTTCGGTGGGCAACCACAGCGTAACGTTGGTGCCAACACCGGGCTCGCTCGCTATGTCAACCGTGCCACCCGATTGGCGTGCAAACCCATAGACCATGGCCATGCCCAGCCCAGAGCCCTGGCCAGTTCCTTTGGTTGTGAAGAACGGCTCAAATACGCGCGCCAGGGTGGCGGCGTCCATGCCACAGCCGTTGTCGGTCACCTGCACACACGCATAGGAACCGCTGGGTAAATGAAGCACACCCGCCCGCTGGTGGTTGAGCCGTTCTGGCGTGCAGCCAATAGTGATGACACCCCGCCCTTCTGTGGCATCGCGGGCGTTGAGGATCAGGTTTATCAAGGCGTTTTGCAGCTGGTTGGAATCGAGCCGGGCGGCAAGGGGCTGCGGAGCAAGATTGGTCTGCAACTTGATGGTATCTGGCAGGGACGGCAGCACCAGTTTGGTCACGGCAGCGGCCACTTGGTTGATGTCAACCACGCTGGTTTCAACTGGATGCTTGCGTGAAAATGACAACAGGTTCTTGATTAATTCCGAGACGCGCCGCGCCGCCTCAATGGCCGGGTTGATGAACTCAGGCACGTGCGGTTTGGCCGTTGGCTCATCGGCCAAAGCCGTCAAATTGCCCAGAATCACAGTGAGAATGTTGTTGAAATCGTGCGCCAGGCCGCCAGTGAGTTGCCCCAGCGCATCCATTTTCTTGGCGTGCACCATCAGTTCATAGGAGCGGCGCTGATCGGTGATGTCAAACGTCAGCTCGAAGCAACCGGCGACCGAGCCGTCTGGCGCAATCTCAGGAATCAATGAAGTCCGCGCGACCAGGTTGCGGCCATCAAAGGTGCGTACGTCGTACTCGAACGTGACCGCCTCACCGCGCAGAGCCCGCATCACATTGGGTTTGATGCGAGTGTAAGTGTCCAATCCCAAAAAATTGCGGGCACTGACAGCTTGCGGCGCAGCCGGGTCCAGGCCGAACCATTCTGTGTACCCGCGGTTGATGTAGCGGTAGGCCCGGCCGCTGTCGAAATACGCCACCAGCGCAGGGATTGAGTCGGCAATCAAGCGCATCTGCTTTTCGCTGCGGCGCAATGACTCGGCGATCAGTTCGATGGCTTGATTGGCCTCCTGCAGGTGACGGTTGCTGGCGCTTAACTCGGCAGTGCGTTCAGCCACGCGGGATTCAAGCAGCGCATTGTGTCGCCGGATCAACTCCTCGGCGCGCCGCTGTGCCGTCACATCTGAATACAAGGTTACAAACCCATGCTCTGGAATGGGCATGCCAAGTACCCGCAACACCATGCCGTTGGGTCGGGTGCGCTCAATGTCGTGGGCCGTAAAGGCGCGGGCCGCCTCCATGCGCTCCTGGACATAGCGGGTTCGGTCGCCATCGCCGTACTCACCGCGCTCAGCGTTGAAACTGATGAAGCTTTCAAACGGTGCGCCGACATAGACCATCCCGGGGGGGAAGTCGAGCAACTTGAGAAAGGGCTCGTTCCAGGCCACCATGCGCAGGTTTTCGTCGATCAGAGTGAAACCCTGGTCAATCAAGTCCAGTCCGGCCTGAAGCGATTGG
The DNA here is from genome assembly GCA_031373455.1 of Rhodoferax sp. GTDB lineage: Bacteria > Pseudomonadota > Gammaproteobacteria > Burkholderiales > Burkholderiaceae_C > JANYCG01. The sequence continues at coordinate 4,696 of JANMMR010000471.1, read as the reverse complement.
TAACGCTTTAGGCTGTCGATTCCGGGCGCGACGCTAGGCGCCATGGCAGGTGCACTCAAATGCGGCTCCGGCGGGGCACTGGAATGGATTTCATCGCTGGATTCTAGGAGTGTGGGCTGAACGAAAACCGCCTGCAAACATTCGTCACATTTCCTGAAGACTGTTGAAAACATCTGTGCCGATGATTCAGTCCGCGCGACAACTTAGATCACCAGGTGCCCTGAATGAGCCACGTCAATCCTTACAAATTCGGTCTGGACAAAAATCCTGCCAACTTTGTGGCCCTCTCGCCGCTGAGCTACATCGAGCGTGCGGCAAAGGTGTACCCGGATCATTGTGCCGTCATTTACGGCGCACGCCGGCAAACCTGGGGTGAAACGTACAAGCGCAGTCGGCAACTGGCCGGCGCTTTGGCGGCTCGGGGCTTGGGCGCTGGCGACACGGTGGCCGTCATGTTGCCCAACGTGCCCGCAATGATCGAAGCCCATTTTGGCATTCCGATGACCGGCGCAGTCCTCAACACACTCAACACCCGGCTGGATGCCGAAGCCATTGCCTTCATGTTGCAACATGGCGAAGCCAAAGTGCTGCTGACGGACCGTGAATTTTCGGGCGTCGTGGAGAAGGCTTTGGCCATGGTCGGCCCGAAGCGCCCGTTTGTCATAGAAGTCGAAGACGATGAGGCACCGGTTGGGCGCCGGCTTGGTGAAATCAGCTATGAGGATTTCCTGGCGCAAGGCAAGCCTGACTTTGACTGGAAGCTGCCGGGTGACGAGTGGGATGCCATCGCGCTGAATTACACGTCGGGCACCACCGGCAATCCCAAAGGCGTGGTCACGCACCACCGCGGCGCCTACCTCAACGGGGCTAGCAACGTTATTTCGTGGCAGTTGCCGCATCACGCAACCTATTTGTGGACATTGCCGATGTTTCACTGCAACGGCTGGTGTTTTCCGTGGACCATGGCGCTGATTGCGGGCACCAGCGTTTGCCTGCGCCGGGTTGATCCGGCATTGATCTTCCCGTTGATCCGCGAGCATCACATCACCCACCTGTGCGGCGCGCCAATTGTTTACAGCATGTTGATCAACGCACCTGCGGGTTTGCGAAGCGGCATCAACCATGCCGTAAATGGACTCATTGCCGGCGCTGCGCCCCCTGCGGCGGTGATTGAAGGGTGTGAAGCGGCGGGCATCATACTCACCCACGTCTATGGCCTCACGGAAGTCTATGGCCCTGCGGCTGTGTGCGCCAAACAGGCTTCATGGGCGGCACTTTCGATTGAAGAGCGCGCCCGCCTCAACGGCCGACAGGGGGTTGCCTATCCATTGCAGGAGGCTGTCACGGTGCTGGACCCTGAAACCCTGCTGCCTGTGCCCGCTGATGGCGAGACGATGGGCGAGATTTTCTTCCGTGGCAATGTTGTGATGAAGGGTTACCTCAAAAACCCTTCGGCCACAGAAGAGGCGTTCGAGGGTGGCTGGTTTCACACCGGGGACCTGGCAGTGATGTACCCGGACAATTACATCAAGATCAAGGACCGCAGCAAAGACATCATCATTTCAGGTGGAGAAAACATTTCGTCAATCGAAGTTGAAGACGCCTTGCACCGCCACCCGGCCGTGATGCTAGCGGCGGTGGTGGCACTGCCCGATAAAAAGTGGGGAGAGGTTCCCTGCGCATTTGTGGAACTCAAACCTGGTGAAGCCGCCAGCGAGGCAGAAATCGTCGAGTTCTGCAGGAACCTGCTGGCGCGCTTCAAGGTGCCCAAGCGCGTTCATTTCTGCACGCTGCCCAAAACATCCACTGGAAAGATCCAGAAGTTCATGCTTCGCGATCAGGTCAACTCGACCAAGGCCATTGAATGAATTCGAATGATCTCGCACCTTAGGAAACCCAATGTCCAGTGACATCATTCTCCAGACGCAAGGTCTGACCAAGGAATTTCTCGGGTTTGCCGCAGTTTCTGGCGTTGGCCTTCAAATCAAGCGTGGCAGCATCCACGCGCTGATTGGCCCTAACGGCGCAGGCAAGACCACGGTCTTCAATTTGTTGACCAAGTTTCACCCGCCAACATCGGGAACGATCCAGTTCAACGGGATTGACATCACGCGCGAAAGCCAGGTGCAGGTGGCGCGGCGCGGCATGATCCGTTCGTTTCAGATATCCGCCACGTTCACACATCTCTCCGCGCTGGAGAACGTACGTGTCGCCCTGCAGAGAAAACGCAGCGACTCGTTCAATTTCTGGTCTTCGGAAAAACGGCTCGATGAGCTGAATGGCAAGGCCATGGCGTTGCTTGAATCTGTTGACCTGGCGGCATTTGCCGACACTGTTGCGGTGGAGATGCCCTACGGCCGAAAACGCGCACTTGAAATCGCAACCACCCTTGCGCTCGACCCGGAGCTGATGTTGCTTGACGAGCCAACGCAAGGCATGGGCCATGAGGATGTGGGCCGTGTCGTGGACTTGATCCGAAAGGTGTCAAAAGACCGCACCATCCTGATGGTCGAACACAACCTGTCGGTGGTTGAAACCCTGTGTGACCGGCTGACCGTGCTGCAGCGTGGCAGTGTGTTAGCCGAAGGCGATTACGCCTCGGTATCCAAAGACCCGCGAGTTCTGGAAGCCTACGTAGGAGTCGAAGCATGAGCGGCGCAATCAACCCCGGCGTAGAGGTGCTGCGCGTCACCAACCTGCATGCCTTCTATGGAGAGTCACACATCCTCCATGGTGTGGATCTCCAGGTCAACCGGGGTGAACTTGTGACGCTGCTGGGGCGCAATGGGTCGGGCCGTTCGACAACGCTCAAGGCAGTTCTGGGCCTGGTGGGTCGCCGAACTGGCTCTATCCTGTACAACGGCACCGAGATCACGGGCATAGCGCCCCACCGCATCGCACGACTCGGCGTGGGTTACTGCCCGGAAGAGCGCGGCATCTTTGCGGGTTTGTCCACCGAAGAAAACCTGCTGCTTCCCCCCATTGTCGCCAGTGGCGGCATGACATTGGAGGAGATCTATGGCATTTTCCCCAATCTGCACGACCGCCGAAACAGTCCCGGCACGCGGCTTTCAGGCGGTGAGCAGCAGATGCTGGCCATGGCCCGTGTTTTGCGTACCGGCGCCAAGGTGCTGCTGCTCGACGAGATCACCGAAGGCCTGGCTCCCGTCATCGTCAAGAAGCTGGGCGAAGTGATTCGCCTGCTGAAAACGCGCGGCTACACCATCATCCTTGTCGAACAGAACTTCCGCTTTGCCGCGCCACTGGCGGACAGGCATTACGTGCTGGAACACGGCCACGTGATCATGACCGTGCAACCTCACGAGCTGGCGGCAAAGACCGACGAGTTGCATGAGCTGCTCGGAGTTTGAGAGCCCCTTTCACTTCTCACTTTCGCATTCCTTTTCATTCCATTCCTATTCTTTCCCCTTCTTTCCATTTATTCAGGAGATTTATATGAAACTTAAACAAATCGCACAGGCTGTCAGCCTTTCCTTGCTGGTAGCCGGTACGGCTCAAGCGCAAATCTCCGACGGTGTTGTCAAGCTTGGCGTGTTGACGGACCTGTCAGGTCTTTACTCCGACGTGGCAGGCACGGGTGCCGTCATTGCCACAAAGATGGCCATCGACGATTTTCTGGCCAACGAAAAACCAACATTCAAAGTGGAGATGGTCTCGGCCGACCACCAGAATAAAGGCGACATCGCCGCCAACAAGGCGCGTGAATGGTTTGAGAAAGACAAGGTTGACGTGGCCACTGAATTGGTCACCACCTCGGTTGGCCTGGCTGTGCAAAAAATTGCCAAGGAAAAGAACCGCATTGCCCTGATTTCAGGCGCGGCTTCCACGGCCATCACCAATGAGAGCTGCAACGACGTCACCGTCCATTGGACCTACGATACCTATGCCGTGGCCAATGGCACGGCCAAAGCCGTCACCCAGGGCGGTGGCAAGAAATGGTTTTTCTTGACGGCAGACTATGCCTTCGGTCACGCGCTTGAAAAAGACGCGGGTGATGTGGTCAAAGCGAATGGCGGTGAAGTGCTGGGTGCTGTGCGTCACCCGTTCCCCGGCAGCGACTTTTCGTCATTCCTGCTGAAGGCGCAATCCTCGGGTGCGCAGATCATTGGCCTTGCCAACGCCGGTGGCGACACCATCAACTCCATCAAGCAGGCGGCTGAATTTGGCATCACGCCCAAGCAGTCGCTGGCTGGTTTGCTGATGTTCGTCACTGACGTGCATTCACTGGGCCTCAAGAATACCCAAGGCATGTTTTTGACGGAAGGCTTCTATTGGGACTTGAACGAAGAAACCCGCGCCTGGTCCAAGCGTTTCTTTGCCCTGCACAAGCGCATGCCCACCATGGTTCAGGCCGGGCAATATTCGTCCACGATGCATTACCTCAAAGCCGTCAAAGCCATCAACAGCGATGACACGGCCAAGGTCATCACACAAATGAAGAAAACGCCGGTGAATGACTTCTTCGCCAAAAACGGCAAGATCCGCGAAGACGGCCGCATGGTGCATGACATGTACCTGCTGCAAGTGAAAAAACCCGGCGAGTCAAAAACACCTTGGGATTATTACAACGTGAAGGCCACTATCCCCGCAGCTGAGGCATTCCAGCCGCTGTCGGCGTCACGTTGCGGCTTGATCAAGAAGTAAGCGGCATTTGCTGCCACTCCGAGGGTCCTTC